>SVSU01000071.1 GCA_015064135.1 Oscillospiraceae bacterium | reverse complement strand
ACCACCCTCATGGTCGAAGCCGCCCGTCACAATAGCGCGGTATTCCCTGTGCATGGTGTGATCCTTCAGCTGTGCCGACAGCCCCACATGGGCATCGTCGTTTTTTGCCACGCAGATAAGTCCGCTTGTGTCACGGTCGATCCTATGAACGATTCCCGGGCGGAGCACACCGTTGATGCCAGAGAGAGAGCTGCCGCAATGATGCATCAATCCGTTGACAAGGGTTCCCGATGTGTGCCCGGGTGCCGGATGCACCACCATACCCTGCGGCTTGTTGATGACGATAATATGCTCGTCCTCCCATACCACATCAAGGGGGATGTCCTCTGCCGCCACTTCATATGCCTCGGGCTCGGGAAGGGTCACTTCTATCCTGTCACCTGCACGGAGTTTGTAGTTTTTTGCTGCAGGGGTGCCGCATACCGTTATCATTCCTCCCGTAAGGAGCTTCTGCACAGCCGACCGTGTCAGCCCCAGCCGTTCAGCCACATACACATCACAGCGTGCCCCCGGGGTATCCGCTTCAAGGACGGTGACATTGTCGTTCTCGCCGCAATCTTCTTCGGTGAGAACGTGGTTTACAAATTCTTCGCTCATTCTTCGACCCCGTTATCTGTATCACCAAAAAGGGTGGAAGAGGTCTCGCCGCCGCACTCAGCCACAGCCGCCTTTTTCGCCTTCGCTTCCTTTATCTCGCTGACGATCAGCCCCACAAGGAACATTCCGCATCCCACACAGACGCAGGAATCCGCCACGTTGAACACATAAAAGTCAATGCAGACCACATCAATAAAGTCCACAACATATCCGAGGAGGATGCGGTCTATCATATTGCCAACTCCGCCGCCCACAATAAGAGCCGCCGCGCATCGGAACCAGGGTCCCATGGTCTTATCCTTGAAAAGCCAGATCAGAACCGCAATGATAGCCGCTGTGGAAAGAAGCATGAACACCCAACGGTGATCCTTCAGCATTCCGAATGCGGCACCTCGGTTTTCCACATAGGTGAAATGAAGAATGTTCTCCCAAAAGGGATAGGACTCCTTCCCCATAAGATGCGTCACGGCGAGATGCTTCGTCAGCTGATCGGCACCGATAGAAAGGAGGATAATCAAAATGGTATAAAGCATATATTATATTTACCTGTATCAGAATCTTCTGTGTTTCTTTGGATTTTTCGGCGCTTCGGGGGAGACAAGAGGCTGTTTTACGATCTCCTCCATGTTTCGGCTGGTGTTTCTGTTGGAATAAACGATATCAAACTCGTCTGTCAGAGAATAATCTCCCGAGCCGCGTCCGCCTTTTTCGAGAAATTCATCAAAATCACGGAAATCGATATCCTCGTCATAATGAGCCTTCTTCGCTTCTTCCTCCTCTGTTCTGACGGATTCGGCAATGCGCCATGCCCAGTCCTGCGGAAGCTCGGTCTCCTCTTCCTCTGCCTCATCGTCATCGTGAAGAACTCCGAGATATTTTGAAAGATCGGCAATGTTATCGCCTTCCTCAGATTCCGAAGAACCTGCAAGGGTCTCAAGGAAGTCGTCCGCAAAAAGATCGCCCGTCTCGTCCTCATCCGTTACGGGATATGAATATCCTCCGTAGTTGAACTCCGTTTCTTCATCGGAGGGGAAAACCTCAGGCTTCTCTAATGCGGGAACCTCCTCAGAGCCTGTTTTTTCCGAAAAATCCTCCGTTTTCACTGTTTCGGACACATTGAACAGCTCATCCCCTTCATTTTCAATAGGCTCAGCCGCCGCTGTATCCTGTCTCTCAGAATGGCTCTCCGTCTCCTGTATGTTTATGGAAATACCGCTTCCCATGCCGCCTATTTCGGCTATGGTATCAAAATATGTATTTGCTTCCTCCGCAATACTCTCCAGCATCTCAATATGATCGTTGTACATATTGAATACCTTATCGCGGAAGGCAAAAACCTCTTTATACAGCTTTTCCGCCGCCTCATTCTGTGATCTGGCGCAGGCTTCTGCCTCCTCTGCGGATTTTCTCGCCAGTGCCGTGATGGTCACTGCCTTCTTTTTCGCCTCATCCTCTGCTTGACGAACGATCTCCTCAGCCTGTTTTTTCGCGTTGTCAAGAATGGCCTGCCCCTCTGCCTTTGCCTGCTCTACGATCCTTCTGGATTCCGTTTCAGACTCCACGGAAGGTATTTCTTTGGCAGATATCTCCTCGGGGGTCTTCTCACTCAGTGTACGAATCTTCAGCAAGGCAGCACCCAGCCGCTTCCTGTTTTCCTCGTTTTCACCGGAGAGTTCATTGTATTTCTTCAGCAAGTACTCAATATAGGCATCCACTTCCTCCGGAGAATATCCGCGCATTACTTTTACGAAAGTCTTTTTCTTTAAATATTGTGCCATATTTATTCCTTTCTCAGAGTTTGAAAAGCCCTGCATAAATATGCCGCAGTTTTATCTGCCGGCTTTTCCTCCAACGTATATTCAAACAAATTCCGGTTAAAACACAACGCCGTTTTCAGATATATTTTTTGCATTTCACACGCAGTCTGCCGCTTCTTGTGGTACCATCGGGCGAGTCGATTATGAATTTACCGAATCCTCGCACAGACACGATATCCCCGGGCTTCACCTCGGCGGACACATTGGACGCGGTAAAATAATTCAAGTCCACGAGCCCTCCGAGAATAAACTCTGCGGCCGACGCCCGTCCTTCTCCCGTCAGTTGGTTCACAATACCGTCAAGACGCATGGAGGACACATGGATCGTCAGCTCCTCATAGGCACGCTCCGCCTCATATTCCGGAGAGACCTCGGCTCTTTTGCACTTCACGCCGTCTCTGCCGATTTTCACAAGCTCCGAAAGGATATAGTCTGCAATCCCATCCATGACAAAGACGAGGGCCTCATGCTCCGATGTAACAAGGATATCCCCCACCATGTTTCTCTCAATACCGAGAGACAGGATGGAGCCCATAAAATCCCGGTGTCCGAGGGTCTTGAAGCCGCTGCCCGTAATGCTGATGGGGGTGATGGGAATATCCTCCCTGAGCGCCTGATCTGAGGAGAGGCAGGAGGTAAAAAAAGCCTCCCGTTCCGCCTCATCCCGCGGACAGCCCTCAAAATCAGCTGACTCATAAAGCCATTCGGGCAAAAATACCGCAGCGCAGCGTTCTGTACCACGGCATCCTCCAAAGAAAAAACACCGATCCGCGTTTTTTCCCACCGAGGACACAAGTGTATTTCTTACGATAAGCCTCTCCTTTGGTGTGAGAAACTTTGAAACCTTGATCTCATACTCCGATTCTCTGAATAATTCATAAGCGCGATCGGAAACGCCCTCTGTTTTCTCCATTCTTCCCTATTCGGGCACCGACAACAGCTCGCGCCCGTCCTTTCCTGCTTTTCACCGCTATTTTCACACTGCACCACTGCATCCCTCACAGGAACATTCCCAATATGGAAAGCAGAATAAAGGTAATGAAAAAAGACATATCTATGGGAAATCCCTCAAACAGCCCAAAGCGTTCCAATAAATACCGAACCGGCGCAATAACAGGTTCCGTTACATAATATACGAAACGGACAAAGGCGTTATCATCGTCCATGGGAAACCAGCTCATAATGGCGCGCACCAACATAAAAAGCTGTATGGCTGAAACAAGAAGGGACAGGGTAACTGTGATTACATATACTAACTGATACAAGTTTATCTCTCCAAACACATTCGGTCCTACAAGATTTTATCCCTCGTTTCGGCAGAATATTCCTTTGCCGAAAAAAGAAAGGGACACCGCACCGACTGCAATCCTCGGCTTGGCGTCCCTCTTTCACTTGCAAATCAAATAAGCTCGCATGATCGCAATGCGGATATAGCGTTATCATCTCCGTCTTGCTCCACAAAAAGCAAACGGATAAAAAAGGTACAAAAACAAGACCTCATCACGCCTCTTTTTGAAAACGAGTCATGAGGTTTTGTCTATATGTTACCGCGGCAGAGTGGAGGCATCCTCCTCTCCGCCTCACGGTTTATCATCTATTCTCGGGAATCAATCAAAATCCTCAAAGTCGGAGGAAGCATTGTTCGCTGCGGCTTCCTCAGCTTCTTCGCGACGCTGCTTTGCGTTCTCGGCAGCAGGTTCCCCGACGTCTACATTAGAAGGTGTGATAACATATGCATTGTTAGCAACCTTCTTGATGGTACCGTCAATGGAGAAAGCAACCCCACTCAGGAAATCGATCAGTCTTCTTGCTGTTTCTCTGTTGGTGTTCTCCAGATTCAGGAAAACAGTGCACTTATTCAAAAGGAATCGTCCGATCTGGGAACCGTCAGCAAAGCTCTTGGGGCGAACGATCTTCATACGAATGTTCTGACCGGAAAGGCTGATACCGCCATTGTTCATGGGTGCGCCACCCATATCCATGCCGCCCATGCCCACGTTTGTGTTCATGCCGCCTGCCATCTGAACATCGCCGTCATCTTCAATTCCGTCGTAGTTGTCGAAATTGTTGTAGTAATCGTCTTCGTATGTATCGTCGTAGTTATCGTTTGTGCCGGTTACCTTCTTGATTCGATCCATAAGTCCCATTTTAGCCTCCGTTATTATAACGTGCTCACATCAAACGATGCAGCATCAATTATTTTTCTTATTTAAATTTTATTTGTATGTTCGCTGACCGAAAATGGCGCTTCCCACTCTTACAAGGTTGGCTCCTTCTTCAATCGCCGCCTCATAGGAATCACTCATTCCCATGGATAAAATACTCTCCCCTATATTATGCATTTTTTTTGGGAAAAAGTCAATAAAAAAAGTGTAAGATTTTTTAAAATATTGCAATTTTTTTTCTTCTTCGTCACATTTCGGGATCATAGCCATCATTCCGCGAAGATTTATGCCTTCAAATCCGTCGATTTCCGACATAATTCGGGGAATATCTTCAGGCAGCAATCCCGTTTTTGACTCCTCCTCACCGATATTCACCTCAAGGAGAACATCGGTTTTCAGCCCCAACTCCATGCTCCGTTTGCTGATCTCGGAAGCCAGCCTCAGGGAATCCACCGAATGAATCAGCTCCGTATTACCGACGATATGCTTTACTTTGTTGGTCTGCAGGTGCCCGATGAAATGCATCTGTGCTCCTGCGGCTTTCACTGCTTCATGCTTTTCCGTAAATTCGTTCTGCCTGTTCTCCCCACAGAGTGTCAAGCCAAACTCGTTCACAAGAAAGAGGATATCGTCAAGGGGAACGGTTTTGGTTGCGGCAAGAAGTCCTACATCACGAACCGCATCTGCACCGTATTTTTCCCCACGGCGAATTTTTGCTTTTTCAATATTCTCCAGCACCCTTTTATAGTTGTCGGAGATCATACGCTGTCTTTCTGTCATCGCTGCGATTTTTCCTTCCTTTGGCGTTCGGCGCGAGGTGTTTCGTCACAGAGGATTTTCATCTCCCCACCGCAATTCCACTCAATCAACCGATCACCTTACCGATATACAGATCCGTTCCTTCCGTTATAATGATGTCGTTCCTTGCGATCCACCTGTAAACGGGAACAGCATTTTCCACGGCATCGTCCGACTCTTCGGCAGATGATAACGGCACTTCCGAAGCTTCTTCCTCGGGCAGTACAGAACCGCCTGTGCAGAGGAAATAACCGTCATACTCGTAAACCACATTCACCCGTCTGAAATCCACTGTGACCTCATCCAGAACAAACACCCCTTCATAACCATCCACAATGCGGATGGCAGAGACGGGAATTTCAAAACCGGTGTAATCCGTTGCGCAAATCTGGACCGGCTGCATCCGAAGATAATCAAAGTCGTACGGAAGAGTACCGCACTCAAACACCGCCACGGCACCGGCCCCCCCGGGCTCATCGATCACGGAATAGAGTTTCATATTAAGGGACCTATTGTTGTAGGGAAAGCTCACACTGTAGGAGAGCCCTTTTTCAAAATACGCCGCCTCTGCCTTTGTCATGGGACAAGCCGCATACCAGCGAAAGTCCTTTGTAATTTTTCCCGCAGCCTCTCTGCCGCTTGTGACAGGCTCCTTTTCGATAAGTGCGCTAAAATCCTCGTAGGTGATCCCCTCAAGGCAGGATGCCGTGAAAAGACCTTCATAGCCGTCAACCTCGGAGAAATAATAACCTGCCGACGGAGACACCACCGATTCAAGCCTGGTTCCCAGCTGTTTTGTCAAATCTGCCCGTTCACTCTCAAGGAGTCGGATCTGTTCGTTGAAATCGCTCACACCGCCCGTCAGAATATCCTTCTTTTTTATGCTGACCAGGAGTTCGGTACGATGGTTAAGTGCATCGCCGAAATTTCCTTTCTCGCTGTTCCGCCGAATGTTTTCCACATTCTTATAGATCTCGCTGTCAAGACCTGCGGAATTGAGAACGGAAACATCTTCAGATCTGCTTTGCTCAAGGAGAAGAATCTGACGGTCAATCTCCGCAATTCTGTTTTCTATATCGGGAGAAGTATGATTGTAAATATCTGCTACACGGTCTCCCGCGGCGATCTTTTCTCCACTATGTACAGCAGGAGTAACGCTTCCGTTTACCTGCCCTGTGGTATACAGCAAAGTCTCATCCCGGAAGATATAGGCATCGGCGGAAATATTCTTTACAACCGTCTTGTTGGCAGCATTAAGCAGGGACAGTTCTGTTTCAAATCGGTCGGCAATATGGTATGATATGTAAAATATCATTCCCAGCGCAAAAACCGCCGTCAGAAACGTTGTCAAACTTTTTATCAGATAATTTTTATCAAAAGTATCCGTAAACTTCTTCATTCCGAACTTTTCGCCCACTTTCCGCGATCTTGTGCCGAATTATCCGCAAAGACCGCAAAATTCATAAAAACCCAACGTTTTTCCCGTCAATACAATTCCGAAAAAATAGATTTTTTGGACTAAAGACACATTTATTATACCATAAAATTTCACATTTCCGCAACAAAACCGCGATTGTTTACAATATATTTATATTTTTCGACAGGAATCAACCGTGGTATTTCAAGTAAAAATAATGATATCTCACATCCGAATCAAATGATGACGGATCGAGGCGCGGTTTGCTTCGGCGATCTCACGTTCTCGGCAAGTGAAGAAAATACTCTGTCCGTCGGAGCGCGAGATACAATCCAGCAGATTCACAAACCGTTCCTCATCAATGTACGCAAAGCTCTCATCCATGACCACGGGAGGCATGGCACTTCGGTACACCACACGCATCAATGCCAACCGCAGGGACAGATATGCCGCATCACAGGTACCCTTTGACATATGCTCCACAGAAAGGGTACGGGAATCGTCCATATAACTCATACCGAATTTGGAGTCGGGGATAAGGGAGGTATACTTTCCGTCAACCACCTGACTCATAATATCGGATGCATACGCCGCAAGCTTGGGAACCACACCTGCGCGCATATTGTCTCCCGCCTTCTTCAGCGCTTCCACGGCAAGATTATAGCCGTCCCGTTTCAGCTCCAGCTCACGGGTGATCTCGTCGATCTCCTCTATTCTTGCCGCCGCATATGCCGGGGATTTCGCCTTTGATTTCATTTCACCGAGAGCCCTCTCAAGCTCCTCAACGCGCTGTGACTGGGATTTGTACGCACCGTTTGTAAAGTCCCTCTCCCGAATGGCATTTTTGATTCCGTCCGCATCCAGGGAGACTGCCAGTCTGCCGAAGGGGGTCGCCAACGCCGCCTCCGCTTCCCTTTCAGCCTTTGCCGCATCCACTGCTGCCGTCTGCTCCTTCAGCACAGCAAGTCTGCCGGAGAAATTCTCAGCCTTCGCCTTCAGATTCTCACGTTCCTCGCTCAGCTTTTCCGCATAATCGCGGATAGCGGCTGCAGTCTCGCAGGGATCCTTCTTCACCTCAAGCCCCAGTCCCTCTGCCATGGTTCGGATGACGATCTCGCCCCGTTCCTTTGCGGTTTTAAGCTCGTCCATGGCTTCGAGATAAGCCTCGGTATATTCCTCCTCAGCCGGCTCCTCGGCAGGGACCTCTCCGCTTACCGCCCGTGAAAGATCATCCATGGTCTCCGCGCCCCAATAATCAAGGATGTCATAAAGGCCGTTCACCGTTCTTCTCTGAACAGCAAAAAAGATGATACTGAGAAAAGCACATGAGCCTGCGATAATCAAGGGGAGAAGATATGTCCCTGTGTTAAAATAGAACAGAGCAACTGTTGCACCCATACAGAGCACCGCCGCAATAAGCAATGCCACGGCAACGGAAAACTGGATCCTGCTTTTGGTATCAAGATAGGAAGCCTCTTCCACCACATCATCACTCGGCCCGATCTCAGATGCTCTGCGGGCATTTTCAGCCGCTTCGCGCTCATTGTTCTCCTTGTAAAAATCCTCCGTTTCCCGATAGGCACGGATGTCTCTTTCCGCCGTGTCAAGTGCCTCTGCCCAGTGGTCAAGGAAGCCCGACCGATCGATTTTGGCTACACTTTCGCGAATCTTCTCAATCTTTTCCTCTGTATGCTTTACCGCATCCAGTTTTTTCTTCACAAGGATGGCATCAAGTGCGCGGAAAACACCGTCCAGCTTCTCCTTTTTCTTCGCAAGGGCAGTTTTTTTCTCAAGCGCATCCGCCAAAGTCGCCTCCAGCTCAATCAGATCTTCTGCGGATACGGAGGATTCTCTCACCTCTTCAACAAGGGCCGCACGTTCTTCAAGAAGGGCAGTCAGTTCACCGCCCCCTCCGTTTTTGTGCTGAATTTCACGACGGGCAGCGTTGAGCCGTTCCGCTGCTTTTTTCAGGTTGATATTTTCATCTGCCGCCGAGAGCATATTCTCAACCGCACCGCCCAGTCCATCGCCATCCGGACGGACACCGGCAAGCTGACCGACAAACACGGTATTGACAAACATACTCTCGTTGATTCCAAAGAAATACTCCCCGGGTGAGCCGCCGTTGATGATGCTTCCGTCAGACAGATTCACGATACGCACCGTTTCGCGCACGTTTCCGTCATCCTCTCCGAGGGCAAACAGGTTTCGTTCGATCCTGTATTTCACGCCGCCTTCCGTACAGATCATGTATCCCGACGCCGCACCTTTATCGAAATTGACATAGCGTTTTCGCTCGGACAAAGCTCCGCCGATGCTTTTCGGGGAGAGTCCGTAGAAAATGAATTTAATAAACATTGCCGCCGAGGTCTTGCCCGATTCATTGGGACCCTCGATGATATTCAGCCCGTTATCAAGGATGATCTCCTTGTCCACCAGGCCGCCGAACGCAGCAATATGAAGTTCGTTGATAACCATTCTGCTCCCCCTTAAACAATGTTCTCGCCCGACACAGCCGCTGCTGCATAACGGAAGGCTCTCAGTGCCACCTCACGCTCTCTTTCGTCCTCACTTTCCATCCGAGGCTTCAGGACACGGTACAGCTCACCGTAAAAAGATGTGTCGTTCAGAAGTGTCTCCTCATCGGGCACAGGGGTGGTTGCATCTTGAAGTTTCAGTGAAAAGACGCCGAACCCCGTTGCAGCCATCTCTTCCGTATTGATCACAAGACCGGGTGTTACGGCACCTGTGAGGCGGAGGCGGAGAATGGTGTCCTCGCCGTATTGCTGTTCCGAAATGAAGCCTTCAATCATGCGGCTCACATCTGCCTGTGTCTCTGCGCCCTCAACGGAGAGCTCGTCCGACTGATACCTGCGCTTGGAAAAGCGGATTCTTTTCAGACGAACTTCAGCAAGAGGACCTGCTGGGGTCTTGTCGATCTCTGCCATAATGATCCCCTTTGGACCCTGTTCATCAAAGCCGCGTCCTTCAAGGCATCCGCAATATGCATAACGATTATCCCGTCCCACAGCGGGGGGATTATGGATATGCCCGAGGGCGGCGTAATCACAGCCGAATCGCTCGATCTGCTGTCTTGTTACGGGGCAGTCAGTACTGTTTCCCGAAACCATGTCGCAGTGAGCGCAAAGAATATTGATCCGTGACGGATCCTCAGCCTGTTTCCCGTCAAAGGGAGCTGTGATCATATCCGGAGAATCAAAGCCGTACCCGTAAACGGTAGTGTTGATCTCGTCAAAGGTGACGGAGGACAGAACGGGGTCCGCAAAGACGTGAACATTCTTCGGGAACACATTCTTCCGCCAGATGCTTTTCTCGCCCGCATAGTCGTGGTTTCCGGGGGTGATGACGATGGGGCAGGACATTTTCTCGAATTCGCTTTTGATAAGAGCGATCGTCTCGCGAGTGGCATATCGGTTGTCGAAAAGATCACCGGCAATGAGGACAAGGTCCACCTGATTCATTCTGGCATAGGTCATCATGGAGGTGAACGCGGAGCGAAGCTCGTTTCTTCGGATCTCCGCCTGTTTTGTATTCAGTGAGGAAAATGGGCAATCCAGATGGATATCACCCGTATGTAATATTTTCAGCATATGCAGTATCCTGTTTATATTGAAAGATATATTCGGCTTTATTATACCATATATTGTACGCTTTTTCAACGGGGATATTTGTAAAAAAATGCAAAAAGAGGTGGAGATTGACCCTTGCTGCAGTAGGTTTTGCAGTTTTTCACACAAAACTATTGCAAAACAGAGGGGGATGTGGTATAATGGAGGGGTATGGGGGAAGAAAGTGTGCACTTTCACTCACGCATAATTGAATACGCAGAGATATCGAAGTGGTCATAACGGGGCTGACTCGAAACATAGTTCGGTCGGTCACCGGTGCGGCTGTGAAATCTTCGTTTTTCTCCCGTAATCTCCCGTTTCCTGCATTTTTCACGGAATTGGCATGCAGGCGACATGATGAGCAGTTCGCAGTTTTCCCGCAAAATTCCGGATAACCTAATACGCAGAGATATCGAAGTGGTCATAACGGGGCTGACTCGAAATCAGTTTGCTGGCAACA
>SVSU01000070.1 GCA_015064135.1 Oscillospiraceae bacterium | reverse complement strand
GCCGCCATCGCCGCAGTTTCAAAGATCAGGATCCTCTCAAAAACCCCCGACTCACGGTTCGGTGCCATGCTTGAAGCGGAGGGCGGCGAGATCGTCAACTTTATCGAATCGGGCTGCACCGACGGCACCACCATCATCGTTGAGGACCTGTTCTACAATGTCCCCGCCCGCCGAAAATTCCTGAAGAAGGACTCAACGGAAGCCACAGCCTGCTCAACGGTGGTGGAAAAGATTGCTCTCTCCCATCCCGAGATCGCCGTGAAGTTCATCAGCGACGGCGAGGTGCGCTTCATGACCTCGGGCAGCGGAAAGCTCATTGAAACCATCTACGCCATCTACGGCAGAGACATTTCCCGTCGCTCCCTTCCCGTTGACAGGGAGGAGGACGGCATCCGCGTCACGGGATTCATCTCCGAGCCCGATATGTCAAAGAACAACCGCAATATGGAGAATTTCTTCATCAACGGACGGTATGTGAAAAGCCGAACCGCCTCCGCGGCTGTTGAACAGGCGTATTCCTCAAAATCCCAGGCGGACAAATTCCCGTTTTGTGTTATCAATATCGAGATCAACCCCACGGTTGTGGATGTGAATGTACACCCTGCAAAGCTGGAAGTAAAGTTCACCAACGAAAAGCTGATTTTCGACGCGGTATACTACGCGGTGCTCAACGCACTTGAAGCGGATGCCCTTCGTCCCGAGCTCAAACTGGGTGATACGCTCGGCGGCTCCGCATCTTCCGTTCCGAAAAAGGCAGACAGCCCATACCGAGTTGATAACTACAAGGGACAGACGGGATTTGGCTCCAAAGATTTCGGCAAAAAGCCTTCGGCAAACCAAAGCTACGGCAATGCCTTCCTTCCGAAGGATGCGCCTATTCCAAAAACGGAACAGCTTCGCATTTCGGCAGAGGCTTACAAAAACACACCGCCCGAAACTCCGAAAAACTGCGACAGCACCGCCGAAAGCAATACTCAAACAAACACGGAGCTCATAGAATCCTATCGCAGGGCAAAGGAAAGCCTCGCCTCCCTCAAGGATTTCACCCCCTCCCCCATCACGGCAGATACTCCCTCCCCTACCGACACTCTCCCCTCCCCCACTCCTGCCGCCCCCGAAAAAGAGGAAAGTCGCCCCACCATTCCCGAGTCAAGGGCTCATACGGAAGGAGCCGTGGAAGACACACCCACCACAGCGGACAAATTCAGCCCCCCCGAGTACACCATTCTCGGCGAGGCTTACAACTGCTATATCATCGTTCAGCTTGAGGACCGCATCCTCATGGTTGACAAGCACGCCGCCCACGAGAGGATCATCTTCGACGAGCTGTGCAGAAAAATGCATCAGGCAAAGCGGCAGGGGCAGATTCTCCTTGTGCCATACGAGATCAACATCCTTTGCTCCGAAGCTGAAGCCATTGAAGAATACAGCGCAAAAATACGGGACATGGGATTCGACTTCACCTCAAAAAACACCGGCGTTTCCTCGGTCACATACAGTCTGACCCAGATTCCGGAGGAGCTTAATATCAACGAAGCCGCCGCCCTTTTCGCCGACCTTGCGGAAAAGCTGTCCTCCGTCACGGCAACGGTGGAATCGGCATCGGCGGAATTCTTTGAATCAAGGCTATGGCAGGCTGCCTGCAAAGCCGCAATCAAGGGCGGTCGAAAATATGACGGCGTTCACCTTAAATGGATCTGCGACAGACTTCTCGTGAAGCCCGAGGAGGGCAAATCCGTGATACGCACCTGCCCCCACGGACGCCCCGTTGCCTTTGAGATCAAAAAATCCTCCATTGAAAGGCAATTTGCGAGACTGCAGTAATACATTCCGAAAATATATCATCCACCACAGAAAGGGTTTACGATGTTTATTCTGATAAAACAAGACGAACACAGCAATGCGCGCAGAGGCCGTCTGGTCACTCCCCACGGCGTTATCGAGACCCCCGTTTTCATGAACGTTGCCACCTGCGCTGCCATCAAGGGCGGTATGTCGGCTCCCGATCTTGAGGAGGTCAACTGTCAGGTCATGCTCTCCAACACCTACCACCTCCACATCCGCCCGGGAGACCGTCTTATTCACGACCTTGGGGGGCTGCAGAAGTTCACCAACTGGTCTCGCCCCACCCTGACGGACAGCGGCGGATTCCAGGTATTCTCTCTCGCCAGCCTGAGAAGGATCAAGGAGGAGGGTGTGTATTTCGCCTCCCACATTGACGGCAAGCGCATCTTTATGGGCCCCGAGGAAAGTATGCAGATCCAGTCCAACCTGGGCTCCACCATTGCCATGGCATTTGACGAGTGCATCGAGAACCCGGCGGAATACAACTACACAAAAAATTCCATCGCGAGAACCACTCGCTGGCTGGAGCGATGCAGAAAGGAAATGGATCGTCTCAACGCCCTTGACGACACGGTAAATCCCGGTCAGATGCTGTTCGGCATCAACCAGGGAAGCACCTACGAGGATCTCCGCATCGAGCACATGAAGCAGATCCGCGAGATCGAATGCGACGGTTATGCCATCGGCGGACTTGCGGTGGGTGAAACTGCGGATGAAATGTACCGTATTATCGAAGCTGTGGAGCCCTATATGCCGAAGGACAAGCCCCGTTACCTCATGGGGGTTGGCACGCCCCAGAACATTCTTGAAGCCGTTCACCGCGGTGTGGACTTCTTCGACTGTGTCATGCCCTCACGCAACGCGCGCCACGGAAATGTGTTCACATGGAACGGCAAAATGAACATCCTCAACGAAAAATATATGCTTGACGACCGCCCCATCGACCCCAACTGCAATTGCCCTGCCTGCCGCAAGCATTCGAGAGCCTACATCCGCCATCTCATCAAGGCAAAGGAAGCCCTCGGTATGCGCCTGGCGGTACAGCACAACCTGTACTTCTACAATGAGCTTACACAGAAAATCCGCGATGCCCTGGACGGCGGCTACTTCGAGAGCTTCTACCAGAAATACTCCCCCCTCCTCGCCTCACGCAATCCGGATTAACGAGTGGGGATAATCTGCAACTTGATTTGCAGGCGAACCGCCCCACTCCCGAGAAAAACTTGAAAGATGGGTCCCACCATCTTTCATCGTCCGAATCAACTTTGGTTGATTCAGACGACCGTTTTTCTCCAACGAATAGACTGAATCTATCGAGTGGGAGTAATGTGCAGCTTGATTTGCAGGCGAACCATCCCACTCCCGAAAATTCCCCTCACGGAAAATTCTCCAACGCACAGCTTAAATTTATCGAGTGGGAATAAATCCGTAGGGGGCGACGTCCCCGACGCCCCGAAGCGGTAGGGATAATATGCCGCTTTGATTGCAGGCGAACCGCCCCACTCCCACCGCACTAATTGAATAAAACCCGATTTGCGAAGCAAATCTACCGCAATTATTTGTTATTCATTATTCATTATTCATTAAAAAATATCCTCCGCAGACCGTCTGTGAAGGATATTTTTCTTTCCTATATAGCCTCAAAGTCCCATATCTCGGAGCATCAGTCCCACATCGGAGAGCCTTTCCTCATCCATTTCGCGAATCAGCTCAAACTCCCTCGCCGAGCTTTCCCAGCCCCTTGTACGGAGGATATGACACCACCGCTTCACTTGATAAAAGGGGGTAAGGATCGGATATTTTCTTAAAACGGGGTATTTGTAGCACAGCCTCCTGTACGGCATGAAAACTCTCGTCAGCGTATGCTTCACTTTATTCCCGGCACGTTCCTGCGCCACCGCCACCTGATTGGATTTTGTGCCGAACAGCCTCCCCGTTATGACATACTCCTCGATCCGCCTTGTAAGCTCGGTGTGCTCCTTGCCGAGGAACCAGACATCCACCATCCTCTCCGCACATTCACGGAATTTCAAAAGACCTGCTTCAGCGCACAGGGCATTGAGCTTTTCTTCGTCACACGGCAGGCTTTTTCTGAGAAAATACAGGTCAAGAAACGGTCTGATACCGCATCCGCCCTCCTGAAAATGGTATGCCATGTGCCCGAGGAGATGAAGCTTCATGAATTCGGGGGACTGCATAACGCTGCTCCGTCCTCCACCCTCGGGTGAACTGTGCTCCCAAACCCTGTCAAGTACGGAATCTGTCCTGTCCATCTGTTCATGCAGATTAAAGTGAAGCTCCAAAACAATCCCGCTTTGGGATATCAGCAGAATATCATGGAAAGAACGCTTCTCCTCTGCGGTATAGCCGAGCTTTTCCGCAATGGAACACACAGCAGAGTCAAGCTCCTCCTCGTGAACCAGTATGTCGATATCGCAGCTTGTCCGCATCCACGGCTCGGGGTAATACTGCCGCACAACGGAGCCCTTCAGTGGGATATACGCTATCCCGTCCTCCGAAAGAGCCGCGCATATGCGTTCGTACTCATAATTCATTTTTTCATACCGCCACATGGCAGTCATCAACGATTTTTGAAACTTCCCCGAGGGTTCATTGTTGGAGAGAAATCCCCTCTTATCAAGGGCATAAGCGGCAAGATGGACCATATCGTGAGATCTTGTCAGCGCATACAAAGAAGCAAGCGTTTCCTCGTCAAGAGATGGGGGAAGCTCCTCCGCCCCCTCTTTCTCCGAAAAAACAGAGCGAAGCAAGGCAAAAAACAATTTTGTGGTATTCACATCTCGCGCCCCTTTCCGATTCGTTATTCTTCAATCATTATAGCACATCCTTTTTTTTATTTCAAGTCAACGGAAGAATACCGATTGAAATAAGTTTGATAATATGATATAATAATAAAAAAGTATAAGTTTTCCACGAAAGGAAACGTTTCCCCCATGATAACAATGCCGAAATATAACGAAATAAGCCCTTGTGACACACCCCTTCTTGATGCCGCCGGCGAAGCTGTATCACTCGGGGATGCCGCCGCCATCCTTGGCAGGTTGAAAGAGCTTTATCTGAATGAAGAAAACAAGAAACACGGCGCCGCCCTTGCCATCGTTGAAAAATACCTGTTCAGAGCATATGAATATCTCTATTTCTCCTCTGCCGAAACGGATACCGCCGCATTTTTCTTTGATGAGGAATACCACAGCCGGAATCTCACGGAAACCCTCGCTCATCTTGACCGGGAAGAGGGCACAAAAGCCTTCGCCAAAGCCATTGAAGCCATCAGCGCACTCCGATATGAGGAAGCAGGCGCACAGTTCAGAAAATCTGCCCTCCTGGGAGACCCAAACGGCGCCTTCAACTACGGCATCACCCTCTCAAGAGGTGACGGTGTGGCGAGGGACGATCTTGAAGCCTCCTTCTGGTTTTGGTTTGCCTCCCTTCAGGGGCACGAAAAAGCAATGATGACCCTCGCGCTCAACTACCGCAAGGGAGAAGGGGTGCTGAGGGACGGCATGAACATGATCTACTGGTATCTCCGCGCCGCAATCGCAGGAAACAACGATGGACTTCTGGCGTGTGCAAGCTGTCTCGCACAGGGGATCGGAATGCAGAATATGCAGGAGCTGGGCACAAAACTCCTCTCCGCCGCCATGAAGATGCAGGACAGAAACAATGTAAAGTTTATCGGCGAGGCTCTCTCGGGTCTCAGAGAAGCGCTGGAGCCGTTCATCTATAACAAATGACCACCGCTTTGTTCATCATTTACTTCAACTTCACCATACTGCAAAATTCCGCCCCACCTTGCGTGGGAAGCCCCACTTTGTGTGGGGTTGTTTTTTTCTCAATTTTGAAATACAATGGTTATGTCATTGTCACATACAACAATTCACTATCATTTCTTTTAATCACACTGCACAACAAATGTCCGATTCGTGAACGAATCCATCGTTTTTTCCTGCACCTCATCCGACGTATCGCTCAGAAGGTATCGTCAATCTGCACAAAAAATCACCCGTATAAATTACACATAAGACGGGATTTTTTTCGGAATTTCTATTGCAAAATAACAAAAAATATTGTATAATGAATTTCAGTAGGGTCAGCAACCCTCACAAAACCCATGATTTGCAATGTCAAATCGTCTAAAACGAAATACATAATTTTTATCATAGATAAAGGAGTTCCATATGGCAGACATCACAACAAAAACATTAAGAAACATCGTTCTGTTAGGACATGGCGGTTCCGGTAAGACCTCCATCGCCGAAGCGGCACTTTATATTGCAAAGGCTACCGACCGTCTCGGTAAGACAAACGACGGCAACACTGTATGTGACTACGACCCCGAAGAGATCAAGCGCGGCTTCTCCCTTTCCCTTTCCGTTGCTCCCATGATGTGGAGAGATGTTAAGATCAACCTCATCGACACCCCCGGCTTCCTTGATTTCCAGGGTGAAGTTCTCTCCGCCGTTCGCGTTGCAGACGCTGCCCTCATTGCAGTAGACGGCAAGGCAGGTCTTGAAGTAGGTGCGGAACTGGGTTGGAACCACGCTACCGAAGCCGGTATTCCGAGAGCGTTCTTTATCAACAAGTGTGACGACCCCGAAGCAAACTTCGACAGAGTATTCAACGAGCTTCGTGACCAGTTCGGTCCTGCGGTATGTCCCGTTCTCGTTCCCATCAAGAAGGGCGGCAACACCATCTTCCTGAACCTCATCAAGATGAAGACATACTCCTTCGACGCAAAAGGCAACCGTTCCGAGGCAGAATTCGACGACGAAGTTGCGGCAATCGCAGAAAGCTACAAGGAAGCGCTCAATGAGGCTCTCGCTCAGACAAGTGAAGAGCTTCTCGACAAATTCTTCTCCGGTGAGGAGATCACCGTAGACGAAGCACTGGAAGCGCTCCATCAGGGTATCATCGACGGTTCCATCGTTCCCGTATTCAGCGGAAGCGCAGTCAACCTGTGGGGTATCACATTCTTCCTCGACATTGTTCACGACTCCTTCCCCCGTCCCACCGCACGCAAGGTTGAAAAGACTGTTGCAGGTGAGGAAAAGGCAATCGAAGCGGACGGCGAATGCTCCATCTTCGTATTCAAGACCATTGCCGACCAGTTCGGTAAGATGTCCTTCTTCAAGGTCATGAACGGTGAGCTGAAGGCTGACATGACACTGAAGAACATAACATCCGGCTCCTCTGAGCGCATGGCTCACATTTATACCATCCGCGGAAAGAAGCAGACCGAGGTTGAAAGCCTGTGCTGCGGCGACATCGGTATGATCTCCAAGCTGGCTAACACCAACACCAACGATACATTGACTGTTTCCTCCGACTTTGAATACGCGAAGATCGACTTCCCCAAGTCTTACATGACAAGAGCGATCCAGCCTGCCGCAAAGGGAGACGAAGACAAGATCTCGGGCGGTATCACAAAGCTGCTTGAGGAAGATCCCACACTGGTATATGAAAACAATGCTGAAACCAAGCAGATGACCATCTCCGGCAGCGGCGATATGCATCTTGACGTTGTGGTTTCCAAGCTGAAGAGCCGCTACGGCACCTCCGTTGTTCTCACTGAGCCGAAGATCGCTTACCGTGAGTCCATCAAGGGCACTTCCGATGTGGAAGGAAAGCACAAGAAGCAGTCCGGCGGTTCCGGTCAGTACGGTCACGTTAAGATCCGCTTCTCCCGCGGCGAGGATGAAGGCTTGACCTTCACTCAGTCCGTTGTTGGCGGTACCGTTCCGAAGAACTTCTACCCTGCTGTTGAAAAGGGACTTCAGGAAGCCATGGAAAAGGGCGTTCTCGCAGGCTATCCCGTTGTTAACCTGGCGGCTGACCTGTACGACGGTTCCTACCACCCCGTTGACTCCAATGAAATCTCCTTCAAGCTGGCGGCTCGCCTTGCATACAAGAAGGGTCTGCCCGAAGCAAAGCCTATCCTGCTCGAGCCCATCGGCACACTGAAAGTTACTGTTCCCGACGCACTCGTTGGTGACGCCATCGGCGACCTGAACAAGAGAAGAGGCCGTATGCTGGGTATGAACCCTGCCGAAAAGAAGAGTGGATACACGACCCTTGAAGCAGACGTTCCGAAGGCGGAAATGATGGACTACACCATCGCACTTCGCGCTATGTCCCAGGGCCGCGGCACATTTGACTTTGTAGTTGACCGTTACGAGGAAGTGCCCGGTGCGGTTGCTCAGAAGATCATCGCTGAAGCAGTGGTTGAAGAAGACTGATTCAAACGTGAAAATACAGAAAACGCTCCTCGATATCAAGTCGGGGGGCGTTCTTTTGCTCCACACCGTTAATAAAAAGGAGAAATAATATATTTTCCTCAAAAAATCTTTCATTTTCCTACGATTTGTGATATACTATAAGTTAATATACTAAAAACTATATCAAACAAAGGAACGATCATAACTATGAGAGAAGTTATTCTTTGCAAATACGGCGAGATCATTCTGAAGGGGCTGAACAAAGCCAACTTTGAAAACATCCTCCTCCGCGAGGTACGCCGCCGTACCAAGGCGTTCGGGGACTTCACCGTTCGCTATCAGCAGAGCACCGTTTATATTGAACCGAACGACGAAGCGGCTGAGGAAGCCATTGACGCGGTTTACGACCAGATCGGCAAGATCTTCGGATTTGCCGGAATCTGCCGTGCGGCGGTCTGCGAGAAGAATCTTGAGTCGATTCTTGAAACCGCAGTGAACTACATCCCCGAAAAGCTGGCAGGTATGCGAACCTTCAAATGCGAATCCAAGCGCAGCGACAAGCGCTTCCCCCTTTCCTCCCCCGAGCTGTCCGGTGAGGTGGGTCATGCGCTTCTCAAAAAAATGCCCCACATTTCCGTAGATGTGAAAAACCCCGATGTGGTAGTCCGCATTGAAGTGCGCGAAAAGGCAGCATATATCCATGCAGGACAGGACAAGGGTGCCGGCGGTATGCCCCTCGGTTCGGCAGGAAAGGGTCTGCTCCTTCTGTCGGGCGGCATCGACTCCCCCGTGGCAGGCTACATGATGATGAAGCGCGGCATGACTGTGGAGGCTGTCCATTTTGAAAGCTATCCCTACACAAGTGAAGCCGCACGGGAAAAGGTGCTGACCCTTGCTCATGAGCTGACCGAATACTGCGGAAAGCTGAAGGTTCATGTGATCTCCCTGACACACATTCAGGAGGTGCTCCGCGACAACTGCGAGGAGGATTACTTCACCCTCCTGCTCCGCCGTTTTATGATGCGCCTTGCCTCCCGTACCGCAAATGTATTTGAATGCGGTGCTCTTATCACGGGAGAATCCCTCAGTCAGGTGGCATCACAGACCATGAAAGCCATGGCTGTTACGGAAGACGCGGCAACAGTACCGATTTTCCGCCCCTGCATCGGCATGGACAAGGAGGAGATCATCACCATCTCCCGAAAGATCGGCACATTTGAGACATCCATCCTCCCCTACGAAGACTGCTGTACCGTATTTACCCCCAAACATCCCCGTACCCAGCCCGAGCTTGAAAAGGTCATGGCACAGGAAGAAGGACTCGACATTGACGCTCTCTGCAACGAGGCATGGGCTACACGAAACACCGTGGTACTGGAACAGTTCAAGGATCCCACATTTTAATCAAAGAAGGTAACAAAAGTGAACACCAACAACGAATACAATCTCGCCCTTCTCTGCGACTTTTACGAGCTCACCATGGGCAGGGGCTATTTCAACTCGGAAATGAAGAACAAGATCGCTTATTTCGATGTGTTCTTCCGCCGGGTGCCCGACGGAGGGGGTTATGCCATCGCCGCAGGTCTTGAGCAGATCATCCGCTACATCGAAAACCTGCATTTTACCGAAAGTGACATTGATTTTCTCCGCAAAAAGAACATTTTCGATGAGGAATTTCTCGACTATCTCCACAATTTCTCCTTCACGGGCGACATCTGGGCTGTCCCCGAGGGTACGGTCATCTTCCCCGGCGAGCCCATTATGACCGTTCGCGCCCCTGCCATTGAGGCTCAGCTTATTGAGACCTACGTTCTCCTCGCCTTCAACCACCAGTGCCTCATTGCAACCAAGGCATCGCGCATGGTTCGTGCGGCAAAGGGCAGACCCATTTCCGAATTCGGCTCCAGACGTGCCCATGGAGAGGATGCGGCGGTATACGGAGCAAGGGCGGCTTACATCGGCGGCTGCAGCGGAACTGCCTGCACCGTATCCGACAAGCTGTTCGGTGTCCCCTCAGGCGGCACCATGGCGCACTCATGGGTTCAGATGTTCGACAGTGAATACGAGGCATTTGAGACCTACTGCCGTCTCTACCCCAATAATCCCACCCTCCTTATCGACACATACAGCGTTTTCGGCTCGGGTCTCCCCAACGCCATCCGCGCTTTCAAGGAAGTGCTCGCCCCCATGGGACTGACAAAATGCGGCGTGCGCATCGACTCGGGCGACATTGCCTATATTACAAAAAAAGTCCGCCGTCTCCTTGACGAAGCCGGGCTGACGGATTGCAAAATCATCGTCTCCAACTCCCTTGACGAGTACATCATCTCCGAGGTGCTCTCCCAGGATGCCTGCATTGACGCATTCGGTGTGGGTGAGAGGCTCATCACGGCAAAATCCGATGCGGTATTCGGCTGTGTCTACAAGCTGACCGCCACGGAGAATGCGGACGGGGAGATAACACCGAAAATCAAGGTCAGCGAGAACACGGCGAAGATCACCAATCCTCACTTCAAGAAGGTGTACCGTCTCTACGACAAGGAAAGCGGCAAAGCGGAAGCAGACCTTCTCTGTCTCTACAATGAGGATATCGACTTCGGCAAGCCCCTTGAGATTTTCGACCCCGAATACACCTGGAAGCGCCGCACCCTCACCGACTACACCCCACGGGAACTGCTCATCCCCATCTTCAAGGACGGCAGGTTGGTCTACGATGTACCGCCCCTTCAGGTGGTAAAAGACTATTGCAAGCAGGAGATCGATTCCATGTGGCGCGAGGTGCTCCGTTTTGAGAATCCGCACAATTACTACGTTGACTTGTCCCAGACCCTGTGGGATCTGAAACACGACATGATCGCCGATGCTCGGAAAAACAAGGCAAAAGGAAATGGATGATCTTCTGAAAAACTGCACCCTCTGCCCGAGAAAATGCGGCATTGACCGAACGAAAACCACAGGTTACTGCGGTGCGTCTCACATGGCGGAGGTGTCAAAAATCATGCTTCACAAATGGGAGGAGCCCTGCATCAGCGGCACAGACAGGGACAGAGGAAGCGGTGCTGTGTTCTTCACCCACTGCCCTCTCGGATGCATCTACTGCCAGAACCGTGACATCTCGGGCCGCGGCTCAAAAGGTGACATTTTCACGGAGGATATGCTGGCAGACA
>SVSU01000069.1 GCA_015064135.1 Oscillospiraceae bacterium | reverse complement strand
ATCGTGTCCGCCGCCGAGACCTGCGCCTCTGTGACGGCCTACCGCATCAATTTCGTCGATAAAGATGATGGCGGCAGGGTTTTTCTTTGCCGTATCGAAAAGGTCTCTTACACGGGATGCGCCCACACCTACATACATTTCAACAAAATCGGAGCCGGAAATGGAGTAGAAAGGTACCCCTGCCTCTCCCGCAACCGCCTTTGCGATCAGGGTCTTACCTGTACCGGGAGGGCCCACAAGGAGCACACCGTGGGGGATCTTGGCGCCCAATTTGGTGAAATACTCGGGATTGCGGAGGAATTCAACGATCTCCTCAAGCTCCGCCTTCTCCTCATCGGCACCGGCAACATCCTTGAAGTAAACCTTTGCCTTGTCTGCCGTAACCAGTTTTGCCTTTGCTCTGCCCACGGAGTTGATCTTTGAGCCCTTGCCGCCCGTCGCCTGATTGATAACGAACATCCACATGACGATGAGCAGAATAATCACCACCGCATAGGGGATGAGGGACACCCACCAGGGAATATTGTACGGCGGCGGATAATCGTATGCCTCGATAATTCCTGCCTTATGCTGTTCGCTGATCAGATCGCCCAGATTTTCAAGGAACAGATCGAGATCTCTCAATTCGTAGGTTACGATAGTTGTACTTTCCGTACCGTCCTCAAGATTCACTCTGATGGACAAGGTCAGGTTATTCTCCTCGTCAACCTGGAACTCCTTTACCCTCTCGGTTTGGAAGAGCTCCACCACTTCGCTGAACACCAGTTTATCCTGGGGAATGTTCTGCCAGAGAAATGCGGTCGCCACGATGATAAAAGCGATGAGCCCGATATAGAAAATAGCTATCTTAAAGCTGTTCTTCATTACTTACGATAATTCCTTTCGTTGTCTTTGACGGAGTTCGCCGTGATGACAAATCTCCGCCCTTTTGACACCGCCGTGCCATGCTGTTATGGGGTAAACAGAGCTTTACTTTGCGTATATTTCTTCCTTCAGAACACCCACAAAGGGGAGTGCCCTGTATTTTTCCGCATAGTCGAGACCGTAGCCCACCACAAATTCGTCGGGAATTTCCCGTCCCCTGTAATCGGGTACGAAGTCAACCTCGCGGCGGCTTGGTTTATCGAGGAGAGTACAGGTCTTGACAGAACGTGCACCGTTTATTTTCAGGTACTCCGTCAGGTAGGAAAGGGTGCGGCCGCTGTCGATGATATCCTCAACGATGATAATATCGCGGCTTGAAAGGTCACTGCGCTGAAGGTCAAGAATAATGTTGATCCTGCCCGATGATTCCGTGGATTTTCCGTAGGAGGACACCTTCATGAAGTCGATCTCAACGGGAATGGTCAGTTTTTTCATGAGATCTGCCATGAAAACCACGCTTCCCTTCAGGATTCCGAGAAGCAGCAGACTTCCTCCGCACTCACCGTAGTCACGGTCGATCTCCCCGGCAATCGCGGTAACGATTCCGTCAAGTTCTTCCGCAGACACAAGCACATGGTCAATATCTTTAGCCAACGCTGATTTGCATATCATATGTCGATCTCCTTTTCGGTCTTTTTCTCAAAAAAATAAAGATGAAGATTGTTCTCTCCCACAGCGGACGACACAACTCCGTCACGCAGGGGAAAGTGGGGCATCCATAAAATCCCTCCGCCGTCACA
The DNA here is from genome assembly GCA_015064135.1 of Oscillospiraceae bacterium. GTDB lineage: Bacteria > Bacillota > Clostridia > Oscillospirales > CAG-272 > UMGS1696. Next base: position 9,644 of record SVSU01000069.1, on the reverse strand, counting down.
CAAAAGGGGAAGGCTGTTTTTTTCCTCTGCCGTCATCTTTTCATCGATCATCATTTTTTTGATCTTCTTTGTCATTCCGCCCACTTTATAAGTATCGCCGTGAACCCTGTATTTAATGTATAACGACCCTATTATTTTATCAGAACACATTATCTTGTGTATTGATAATTTGTAAATATTTTCATATTCTTCCGTGGAAAAGCTGTGTTCTTTCTCTGAAACCACGATTTTATACAGTTCATTCTCGAAAACACTTCCCTTCACGGACATAGGAAAGCGTAATTCTGCATTTTCCCGGGAAACGGGATGTCTGAAGGAAACCTCGCGGCGCGTCACATGAAACTCAACACCTGTGGGCAAAGATACCGTCCCCTCCGTTTTCTCGGACAGGGCGAGAGCGAGCATGGCATCCGTGTGAACCTTATCGGGCAAGGATGCGTCACTGCCTGCGAAGTCAAGGTACATTCTCCTGAGTATTCTTGCGCAAAGGGCTGTGTGAAGGGTGGAAAAGAGTGCTCTGTCAAAAGCTGTGGTACCTGCGGGACAAAGTTTTGCCGCTTCCCCTTCAATAAAATCATTGTCGCACCGGAGAAGCTCCGTCATGCGAAGCACGGCTTTTTCCGGGGCTTCAAACTGTTCCCTCAATCGCGGCACGATTTCATGTCTGATATAATTCCTTGTATATGACGTGTCAGCGTTTGTGGAGTCTGTCCGATAGGGAATATTGTTCTCCGTGCAGAATTCCCGGATCTCCTCCCCCGAGCAGGAGATGAGTGGGCGGATCACTTTCCCGTCACGAACGGGGTCAATGCCGCAAAGCCCCTTCAGACCGCTTCCCCTCATCATTCGGAAAAGGACGGTTTCAAGATGGTCGTCCGCATTGTGTGCCGTGGCGATGGGAGCGCCGCCGAATTCCGCCGAAAGCTCATCGAAAAAGTCATAGCGAACCCGTCTCGCCGCCTCCTCAAGCCCCATTCCCCACTCTTTTGCAAGGGAGGGTACATCGGCACGCTTCACTCGAATGGGAATGTCAAGCCGACGGGCAGTCTCCTCGGCAAAAGCTTCGTCACGGTCGGCTTCTTCCCCTCGGATCATGTGATTCACATGGGCAAGGACAAGACGAAACCCGTTCTCCGAAGCATATTCACGAAGCAGATAAACAAGAACGGAGGAATCCGCCCCTCCCGAAAAGCCGACGATGACGGTACCGCTTTTTTTAATAATGTCAGACATACCACGGTTGAAAACGGTTTCCCTGAACTTTTCGCGGAGCATGGAATCCCTCCTCTCTCTTACGATTTCAGATTTTTCCGAATCAGTATCATTGCGGCAAGATAGATTACCACCGCACTGAGAATGTGCTCGGTCATCAGAGGAACCGCATGATACCGTTCGGCTGCCATGGACGCATCCTCAGCCATTCTCGCCACGGTGAAATAAATGTATGCAGCATCGGCAGCAAGAACGGTGAAAATCAATTTTGTGAGCATTTGAAAAAATCTTTCCTTCTTATATGTGCTTTTATACATAAACATCCCTCATCTTTCAAAAAATTGTTCCGTTAAAATTATAACACGGAGCACTTTTTGGGGTCAAGCGGTAAATAAAGGGATGCCATGGGGCACACAGTACACGTTATTATACACCATTTTTTCTCTTTTTTCAATAGTTACCGATCAATATTCATTATGTACGGAGCCCTTGACACGGATGCTTTTTTCATGTAGAATAAATCTGTAAAGTGCACAGGAAAAGAAACAACATACACATATGAGAAAGTGAGGAACACCATGACAGAAACCATACGAACCCTTAACGCAAGAAAAAGCTGCCGAAGCTATACGGAGGAGCCCGTCTCCGAAGAACTTCTTGATGCTGTTCTCGGCTGCGGCACCCACGCCCCAAGCGGCAGAAACTGCCAGGCGGTGAAGCTGGTGGCGGTGACTGACAGAGCGCTTGTTGCAAAACTGGCGGAAATGAACGCCCTCGGAGGCGGCGGCGATCCCTTCTACGGCGCCCCCTGCGTCATCATTGCCTTCGGCGTCAAATCAGGCTGCACCCCTTTCCAGGATGCCTGCCTCACCCTCGGAAATATGCTGAACGCGGCGTATTCTCTCGGACTCGGTGCCTGCTACATCAACAGAGCGAAGGAAATGTTTGAGTCAGACGAGGGCAAAGCTCTGCTTCGGGAATGGGGCATTGATGAGGAAGTATTCGGAGTGGGCTGCATGATCCTCGGTCACATCAAGGGCGAGCTTCACCCCGACCTTCCCCGAAAAAGCGATTATATTATCAAAATAGGCTGAAAAATAAAATGAAACACAAACACACATTCAAGAAAAAAATCCTCTCCCTGCTCGCCATTCCTCTGACTCTCGGCTTATGCGCCCCCGTCTGTGCCGTTTATGTTCCCTCCGCCACATCGGCTGCCGCTTCAATACAGAATTATGACAAGGCATACAAAACAATGTATATGGCAGCCGCGGAAATGAGGGAATGCTGCAATCTCAGCGGTCTCGGCATACCGAAGGATGAGCTTATAAATATCTACGCAGACCTTACGGACAACGCCCCCGAGCTTGTGTGGCTGAAGGGTCCCATTTCCTATCGCTACAATGACGATACCATCACCTCCGCCGCCTTCAATTACGTTATGTCCCCCGAGGAGGGGGCGGCGGCACGGGCTTTGTTCGATTCGGAGATAGAATACATCGTTTCCCTCTGCGACAAAACTGCCTCCGAGGCTGAGCTTGCCCTCTTTGTACACGACTACTTCATTGCCTCCTACGGCTACGACAGCTCCTACACATTTTACGAGGCACACGAGCTTTTCGCCAACAGACGAGGGGTATGTCAGGCGTATTCCATGGCATATGCCGCCGTCCTTCGCCGACTGGGTATGGATGCTGTCGTTATCTCAAGCGATGACATGAATCATGCATGGAATCTTGTGAAGGTGGACGGGGAATGGTATCATGTGGACCTGGTTTACGACGACCCCACCGCCGACAGACCGGGCAGGGTGCTCCACGAACATTTTCTTCTGAGCGACAAGGCGATCTCCGACGATCACTACGGCTGGAACTCTCCCGTCAAGTGCACGTCGGACAGGTTTGACAACTCCCCCCTCCGCAGTGTTCGCTCGGAGGTCATCGGGTACAAAGGAAATTTCTATTATGTGGACGAAGCGGCAAATGCACTTGTTCGTGCCGCGGCTGACGGGGGTGAAAAGAGTGTGCTTTACCCCTTCGAGTGCAAATGGAAGGTTTCGGGCACTGACAACTCCTTCTGGAAGGGTATCTTCTCGGGCTGTGCCCGTTTTGAGGACAAAATCTATTTCAACACCCCCGACAGCATTCTCACCTATTCCCTCTCCGACGGCACCATTGCGGAATACCTCGCCGATGCTTCCTTCGATTCGGATTATTACGGACTCAACATTTTCAAGAATACTCTGGAGGTGTTCTCCGCAGACAGTCCCGAAGGCTCTTCCGCGGCAGAAACCCGTCAGATTCCTCTCGGAGAATTCGTTTTTGAAGCCGATTTGACGGATTCCGCCGAGTATACCTTCCGCGGGCTTCCCTTTTCCGACATAGGCGAGGATTCCCCCTACTTCAGTGCGGTTTCCTTCGTTTACGAAAACAAGATTTTCAACGGCACATCCGACACCACCTTTGAACCCGACACTTCCCTGACCCGAGGTATGTTCGTCACCGTTCTCGGCAGGCTGTGCGGTGTGGATGCATCGGATTTTTCCACTCCCTCATTCAATGATGTCGCCCCCGATATGTGGTACAGCCCCTATGTGGAATGGGCAGCGGCAAACGGAATCGTAAACGGTGTTGGAAACGGCTGTTTTGAGCCCGACACCGCGCTGACCAGGGAGCAGATGTACAAAATCATCCACAAATGCGCCCTCTACCTCCTGCCCGACGGGGAAGAAGGGGCGGCTGACATCCTCTCTTTATACACGGACAGCGGCAGCATCTCCGACTGGGCAAGGGAGAGCATTGCATACTGCTCCGAAAACGGACTTGTGGAGGGCAGTTTCCTGCCCATGGTTTACCCCACAAAAAAAGCAACCCGTGCGCAATCCGCAGAGCTGCTGTATCGTTTCGCCGTATATTTGCTTGACATGGAATAATATGTGACAAAAACCGAGGGCTCCCCGTTCCTGTGGGGATGACACCTCGGTTTTTTCCGTCAAAGTTTGACTGCAACATCAAGAGCCAGTGCGATCATTTTGTTGAAGCCCACCTGTCTTTCGTCGCTGTCGGTAGCCTCTCCCGTGATAAGGCTGTCGGACACGGTGAGGATGGAAAGGGCATTCTTCCCTGCTCTCGCCGCGTTCATATACAGTGCCGCCGTTTCCATCTCCACGCACATGACGCCCATCTTCCGCCATTTCTTGTTGGATTCGGGATCGTCATGGTAGAAGGAATCGGAAGTGAGCACATTTCCCACATGGCAGACAAAGCCTTGCTCCCCGGCGGTTTCCACCGCCTTTGAAACAAGAGAAAAGGCTGCCGTCGGGGCATAGAACCCCGGGAGACCGTATTGGGTCATATAATTGGAATCCGTGGATGCGCTGAGGGCGATTATCAATTCGCGCAGTTTTATATCCGCACGCATGGAGCCTGCCGAGCCCACGCGGATGATATTCTCCACGTCAAAAAAGTTGAAGAGCTCATAGCTGTAAATCCCCATGGACGGCATCCCCATTCCGCTTGCCATAACGGAAACGGTCTTTCCCTTGTATGTGCCCGTGAAGCCGCTTATTCCCCGTACATTGTTGACGAGGACGGCATCGGTGAGAAAGTTCTCTGAGATATGCTGTGCGCGGAGTGGATCCCCCGGCATGATAACGGTTTTTGCAAAATCGCCCTTTTCTGCCTTGATATGCGGTGTTGCCATAGTGTAACCTTCCTTCCTGTTTCATGATGTCTGAAAAGCTTTTTCCATCCTTATTTTACCACATATATGAAAGAAGTGCAACCCCTCACCGCCTCTTCAGGCAGTAATGTGGGTTTGCAGGAATATCATCCGCCCGTTTCCCTTGCTTATACGCAGTCGGACATTTCCCACATCTCCTCCGAATTGAACTTCCGCACAATCCCCGAGATCCCTCTCCCACTCGGTCCGCAGACGAGAGCTTATTTTCCTCGGAAAATGCTCGGAAAGCAGGCTCACCGCCGATGCATAGCATTCCTCTGCGGTATACCGAGGGGGCAGCGAAGTCTGTGCGATGGACGCTTCTCTCGGATAGTAATCTTTCCCGTCTATGACCGCATAAGCGTTTTTGCAGGATAAAAGATAATGCTCCCCCACGCCCACCACAGACAACACCTCATCAACACCGAAGAGATCGTTTGCCGCGCGCACAGCTTTCTCTCGCCCCTCCCTGTCGGAAAGCTGCACCGCGGACTCAACACTGTCGCCCGTGGAAGTCGGTGCTGCCGCAGCTTTGCAGGCATTGACCGCCTCATCGAGAGGATGATCGGCAAAAAGATGGAGGAGCTGTCTTTCCTCTTCCCGGAGCAGAGTCTCCGCCCCACCGCCGTCAAGCATATGGCGGGAAATGCGATCAAGCAGCTCCGAGAGGGTACGCTTGTCCTCCTCGGAATAGGCAGTTCCCGAAAGGTCGGAGATAGCAGCACGGGTCTTTTCATAAAAAATCAGCCTTTTTTTATCATCGGACAGCAACTCGTTCTCCGCGGCATATGCCATTTGCCTGAAATCGGACGAGAGCGCCGCCTCCGCACGTTTTGCCCCTGCCGTTTTATAGGAATCCGCAGTTTTTGCGCTGAAGTACAACACAACAAAAAGAAACGCAATGAAAAAGGTCTGAAGGAAGAGAATCGCCGCCCCGACCCCGGGGTATTTTCGCAGTATGGCCCTTATCATAAGTTCCTCCGTCATTTTTTATTTTTCCCATATATATTGATTTGACAGACGGGATGTTTTTATGTTATAATAGGGAATGGAATTTTTTCCGAACAAAAAATCAACGAGGGGCAAAAATGGGCAGAGCGATCTTCCCCGATCTTGTCGGGAATGAAAAAATCAAAAACAACCTCGCCCTCGATGCGGCAGCGGGAAAAACAGCCCATGCCTATATTATCGAAGGAGAGGAAGGAAGCGGCAGGCATCTTACGGCAAGGCTCGTCTCTGCGGCGACCGTGTGTGAAAACAGACGCAGCGCCTCCCATCCTCTGCCATGCGGAATCTGTTCTTCCTGCAGAAAGATCCTGAGCAATATCTCCGCCGACGTAACGGTAATAGGTACGGGCGGCAGGGCAACCATCGGTGTGGATGCCATCCGAAAAATGAGAGAAGATCTTTATGTGACCCCAAACGATTCCGAAAAAAAATTCTATATCATCGAACAGGCGGAGAAAATGACGGTTCAGGCGCAGAACGCCCTTCTGCTCTCCCTTGAAGAACCGCCCGGGTATGTGATTTTTTTCCTCATCACCACCCATTCCGCAGGTCTGCTTGAAACCATCCGAAGCCGTGCGCCTGTAATACGGATGGAGGTCTTCTCGCCAAAGGTCATCCTTGATCTGCTTCTTTCGGGAAAGATAGCCGACCTCTCCGCTTACACGGAAGGGCAGATGACGGAAGCGGCATTTCTGTCAGGCGGCGCCATCGGTCGGGCAGTTGAATTGCTCACCGAGGGAAACTCCGCCGAAAGCCTCCGAACCATTGCAGCGAACTTCACCGAGGGACTTTGCGGAAAAAAGCGTTCCTCCGAATTATTGGAGTATATAAACGAACATTTCCCGACAGACAGAGAGTCGGTACTCAAGATCCTGACCATGACACAGACGGCGCTGAGGGACATTATTGCCCACAAGAAAACGGAGGAGATGGATCTGCTCTTTTATCTCAGAGAAGACGATATTCCGACTGATGCCGCCCGTGTCTCCCCGAAAAAGCTCCTCTGCCTCTGCAACCTCATCCGAAACGCCTCTGAAACCGTGTCAATGAACGGTTCCGTAAACACCGCACTGACCGAAATTGTTTTGTCAAAAGACAAATGCTGATATAAAGAGCCGCGCAGAATGGCGCAAAGAAAGGACTGAACAAACAATGAGTGATAAAGAAAACAATACACTTCCGGTAAAGGAAGATGAAATGATAGAGATCATCGGTGTCCGCTTCAAGGAGGCCGGGAAAGTATACTTTTTCGACCCTCGCGGAAATCAGGCAAAGGACGGAGACTGCGTTATCGTTGAAACCTCACGGGGCATGGAATTCGGATTTGCGGCATCCCCCAATAAATTTGTTCCAAAATCAAGGATCATTCCGCCCCTGCGCCCTGTGATCCGCATTGCAACAAAGGAAGATATCGATCGTTACGAGGGCAACAAGCAGCTTGAAAAAGAGGCTTTCCCCATCTGTCAGCAGAAAATCAAGGAACATGGGCTTGGCATGAAGCTCATCGAGGTGGAATACACCTTCGACAACAGCAAGCTGATCTGCTATTACTCCGCCGAATCAAGGGTTGACTTCAGAGAACTGGCAAAAGATCTCGCCTCCGTATTCCGCACGAGAATAGAGCTGAGACAGATCGGCACCCGTGACGAAGCAAAGATGATCGGCGGTCTCGGCATCTGCGGACGCCCCTTCTGCTGCTCCAGCTTCCTCCGCGATTTTATGCAGATCTCCATCAAAATGGCGAAGGAACAGAATCTTTCCCTGAATTCATCGAAAATTTCGGGCACCTGCGGCAAGCTGATGTGCTGTCTCCGCTACGAGCACGAAACCTACGAGGAAGAAATTCGCCGCACACCTCCCGTAGACTCCGTTGTAAAAACTGCGGACGGTGTCGGAACCGTATGCGAAACCAGCCCCCTCACAGGCTTCATCAAGGTGAAATTCCAGGAAAAGGGTCACGAAACCATCAAGGCTTACCACAGAGATGATGTGACAAAGATCAGAGACAAGGGCGAAAAACAGTAATTCCAAAAATTTTTATAGAAATTTTCAAAAAAGCCCTTCCCTTTTTGCAAAAATTGTGATAGAATATACCCGACTAAATTGAAATGGAGGATTTATCATGGCTTACGTTATCAACGACAGCTGCATCGCTTGCGGTGCTTGTGCTTCCGAATGTCCTGTTGAGGCTATCTCCGAAAAGGACGGAAAGTACGTTATCGACGCTGAAACTTGTCTGGACTGCGGCGCTTGTGCGGGCGTATGTCCCGTTGAAGCTCCCCAGGCTGAATAATTCTTGGGTAACAAAAACATAATTACGGGGAGGATGGCATATCCTCCCTGTAATTTTATACATACAGTTTATTAAGAGAGAACAACATTGATTGAAGAAAGAATTGATAAAATAAACGAAAACCTGGCCCTCATCCAGCGCAGGGGAGGGCTGACCTTCGGGACGGACGCATACCTGCTCTCCGCTTTTGTCCGCCCCAATCCAAACGGGGTGTGCTGTGAGCTGGGCGGCGGATGCGGCGTTATCCCCCTTCTCTGCATGAGCCGCGGTAAATACAGGCACTTTTTCACGGCGGAGATACAAGAGGTTTATGCCGATGTTATCCGACGGAATGCCATCTTAAACGGCATGGAGGACAAGATCACCGTCCTTTGTGATGATGTTCGGTGTCTGACCCCCGTGATGCTCGGCGGCGAGGCGGATGCTGTGCTTTCCAATCCCCCTTACATGACAAAGGACAGCGGAAAAACCAACGACAACGATGAAATGAGCATCGCAAGGCGTGAGCTCAACGGCACCATCCGGGATTTCTGCGCCGCCGCCTCCCGGCTTCTTAAATTCGGCGGTCTCTTTTATGTGGTTTACCGCCCCGACCGTATGGCAGAGCTGTTCGCTGCAATGGAAAACGCGAATCTTGAGCCGAAGAGGATGATAACGGTGTATCCCTCGGTCGATGACAAGCCGTGCCTTATCCTTGTGGAGGCGAAAAAGGGTGCAAAGCCATCGCTGATTCAGGCGCCGCCCCTTATCATCTACGCCGACTCCGAAAAACAGGTCTACACAGCGGATATGGACAGAGTATACGAGCATTGCTCACTTGAATTTATGTTTGACAAGGGAAAGGGAGGGGTATAAAATGAGCTGCCAGAAGAAGAAAAACATCACAAGGGAAGAAAAAAACCAGATCCTCGGTGGTACTCTCTACCTTGTGGCGACACCCATCGGCAATCTTGCCGACATTTCGGAACGTGCACTGAAGGTACTCTCGGAAGTGGACTTTGTGGCGGCTGAGGATACCAGAAACTCGGGGCTTCTCCTCTCCCGTTTCGGTATATCCAAGCCCATGATCAGTTATTTCGAGCACAACAAACGTGAGCGAGGTGAGGTAATAGCCGGGCGGCTTCTCGGCGGTGAATCCTGTGCCCTTATAACCGACGCCGGCACCCCTGCCATCAGCGACCCCGGTGAGGATATCGTCCGTCTGTGTGCCGAAAAAGGGATTCCCGTCACCTCCATCCCCGGAGCCTGCGCCGCTGTAACCGCACTGACTCTGTCGGGTCTTGCAACGGGCAGATTTGCCTTTGAGGGATTTATCTCCACGGCGAAAAACGAACGTCGCGAAAGGCTGACCTCCCTCGGGGGCGAGGAGCGAACAATGATATTCTACGAAGCACCCCACAGACTGAAAAAC
>SVSU01000068.1 GCA_015064135.1 Oscillospiraceae bacterium | reverse complement strand
GTTCAGTCCGTCAGCACCGATTAAGGCGCGCCCATTCTCGCCGCAATCGGTGCTGACGGACTGAACACCACCACAGTCGCCGTCTCCGATGTAAACACCCCCATTCAGATCACCTTCGGCGGAAAGAACAGCAAGAGAGGGGAAAACCTCTCCGATTATCAGGTACACTTCTTTACACGGCTGTGCAACGTACCGAACAATTATACAGCCGACATACGCATTGACCGTCGCCCCATCCCCTACTACGAAACCCTCATGTCCGTTTACCCCTGGTGGACGGAATACGGTCATGTTGTCCCCCCCTGCCCTGCCGCTGCGGAGGATGCGCTTTACTCCACATGGTACAGCTGCTATCAGAATCCCGTGGGCAGTGACATTCTCGCGGACCTTGAAGTGGCGGCTGAAGCAGGCTTCCGCACCATTATCCTTGATGACGGCTGGCAGATCGAGGGTGAATCGGAGGGAAGCTATGCACCCTGCGGCGACTGGATCGTGGCAAAGGACAAGTTCCCCGACTTTAAAGCATTCGCAGACGGCGTTCACGCTCTCGGTATGAAGCTGATGGTATGGTTTGCCGCACCCTTTGTAGGAATCAAATCCAAGGCATACGCAAGATTTGAAGGCAAATACCTCAATCCCCTGAACGGTCACGGCACGGGTATTGTTGACCCCCGTTACCCCGAGGTGCGCGAATATCTGAAGGAAACCTACAAGCGCTTCATCCGTGATTACGACATCGACGGGTTCAAGTTGGACTTTATCGACAATTTCGGTCCCAACGCCGCAACAATGGAACCGAAGGAGGGCATGGATTTCCCCACCGTGGAAGCGGCCACAAAACGTCTCCTTGACGAGATCACCGAAGAGCTTGCGGAGCTGAAGCCCGACCTTTTGTACGAATACCGCCAGGGCTACATCGGTCCGGCAATCAACCGCTACGGCAATATGCTCCGTGTAGGCGACTGCGCTTACGACGGCCTCGCCAACCGTATCGGCATGACTAACCTTCGTCTCATGAATTACCCCATCGCCATCCACTCCGATATGCTCTGCTGGTCTCCGAAGGAGGACTCCAAACTCTGCGCAAAGCAGCTTCTGAACGTACTCTTCTGCGTACCCCAGATCTCCGTTTTCCTTGCCGACAGCACCGACGAGCAGAAGAAGCTCCTCCGTCATTACCTCGACTACTGGACGGAGAACCGCGAGATCCTTCTCCACGGCAAGTTCCGTCCACTCTATCCCGAGTACAACTACACCGTCATCAGCTCCGAGGGCAGTGACAAGATCATCACCGTTCTTTATGCCGACACCCCCTACACCTACGAGGGAAAGGCGGCTGATGTGCATCTGAACGGCAACTGCGACGGTATGGTGTTTGAAAATCCCACCGATCGGGTACTCACAGGTGAGATTTACGACCGCTTCGGCACTCTCACCGAGACTGTGGAGATTCCTGCAAAGACTATCGTCCGTCTGCCCGTCCCCGAAACCGGTATGATTTGCGTAAAGTAATCGTTATTTCAACAGGATAAACCAAAGGGAAGCTCTTTTGCGGAGTTTCCCTTGTTTTTTAGTTTTCTGTCCTTGACAATGCCCCCCTTCCACTTTATAATTATATCATAATTATATCGGTACCAAATGACAAAAGGAGCCTTGCTATGACAAAACTCATCCCAACCATTACCACCGACAATCCCGATATCAAAGCGGAGATATCTCTCTTATCCTCCGAGAACGACATCCATATATTCCGTGTAACCATCACCATTCCCGAGAACACCGAGACTTCCCCTGTGACCGTATCATGGAACGAAGAATTCCTCAACACTCTCTATACATGGTACCCCACCTGCAAACGTGATCTGTCCATTCACCAATGGTTCGGTCCCCGTGAAAACAATTCCGGCTTCAACTTCGGCGCACCAACCCTCTCCGCCATCGGTGCTGACGGACTGAACAACACCACCGTGGCCATTTCCGACGTGCACAACCCCATTACAATATTCTTCGGCGCAAAGAACAGCAAGAGAGGCGAAAATCTTGCCGATTACAAGGTGGTTTTCTTCGACCGTCCCTGCAATCCTTCTGCAAATTACACAGCCGACATCCGCATCGACCGCCGCCCCATTCCTTTTCATGAGGCTGTCATGTCCGTCTATCCCTGGTGGACGGAATACGGCCATGTCGTCCCCCCTTGCCCCGCCGCCGCGGAGGATGCGCTTTACTCCACATGGTACAGCTGCTGTCAGAATCCCGTTGGCAGTGACATTCTCGCAGACCTCAAGGTTGCATCCGAGGCAGGCTTCCGCACCATCATCCTCGACGACGGCTGGCAGATCGAGGGCGAATCGGATGGAGGTTATGGCTCCTGCGGTGACTGGATCGTAGCAAAGGACAAATTCCCCGACTTTAAAGCATTCGTAGACGGCGTTCACGCTCTCGGCATGAAGCTGATGGTGTGGTTTGCTGTTCCTTACATGGGCTACGATGCAAAATCATACTCTAAATTTGAGGGAAAATTCCTTTCAAAGGCGAACCATATCCGCTGTGCCAGCCTTGACCCCCGTTATCCCGAGGTTCGCCGATACACCATTGACACCTACAAGCGGTTTGTCAAGGACTACGACATCGACGGTTTCAAATTGGACTTTATCGGCTCCTTCCAGCCCGACACTCTCATGAGCCCGTTCAACAGCGACACGATGGACTGCCCCACCGTGGAAGCGGCCACAAAGCGTCTCCTTGACGAGATCACCGAGGAGCTTGCGGAGCTGAAGCCCGATCTGCTTTACGAATACCGCCAGGGCTACATCGGCCCCGCCATCAACCGCTACGGCAATATGCTCCGTGTAGGCGACTGCGCTTACGACGGCATCGCAAACCGTATCGGCATGACTAACCTTCGTCTCATGAATTACCCCATCGCCATCCACTCCGATATGCTCTGCTGGTCTCCGAAGGAGGACTCCAAACTCTGCGCGAAGCAGCTTCTGAATGTGCTTTTCTGCGTACCCCAGATCTCCGTTTTCCTTGCCGACAGCACCGACGAGCAGAAGAAGCTCCTCCGTCATTACCTCGACTACTGGACGGAGAACCGCGAGATCCTTCTCCACGGCAAGTTCCGTCCTCTCTATCCCGAGTACAACTACACTGTCATCAGTGCCGAGGGCAGTGACAAGATCATCACCGTTCTTTATGCCGACACCCCCTACACCTACGAGGGAAAGGCGGCTGATGTGCACCTGAACGGCAACTGCGACGGCATGGTGTTTGAAAATCCCACCGATCGTGCTCTCAAGGGCGAGATTTACGACCGTTTCGGCACTCTCACCGAGACGGTAGAGATTCCTGCAAAGACTATCGTTCGTCTGCCTGTTCCCGAAACCGGTATGATTCATATTGCATAACCGTTATCAAGGGAAGCTCTTTCGCGGAGTTTCCCTTTTTTTCGCATATCCCCATCACCGTAAAAAACGGAAATTCACACCTTCTCCCTTGACTTTTTCCCCTCCCGTTGATATAATATAATATTGTATGTACATTTTTAATATGGCACACTGAAACAAGTATCACAGGATTCCAAACACCTTTGTTCATCCACAGCAAAACAGAAAGGACCTGTTATAACAATGAACGACACCCAAGCTCCGGGCGGAGACCTGATCTGCCAAATCACCGAGGCAATGCCTGCACTCTCAAAAGGGCAAAAACTCATCGCAAATTATATTATTCAGAATTACGACAAAGCCGCCTACATGACCGCGTCTGCTCTCGGAGCCGAAGTGGGAGTGTCGGAATCTACCGTCGTTCGCTTTGCCAATGAAATAGGATTTGACGGCTATCCCGAGCTGCAGAGCAAGATCCGCGACACCGTCCGTGTTCGTCTCACCTCGGTACAGCGCATGGAATCCGCCAACATCAGAATGGGCGAGGCGGAAATCCTCGATTCCATCCTTCTTAACGATGCGGAAAGGATCAAATCCACCCTCGACACCCTCGACCGAGCAGAATTCGCCAAAGCCGTTGACCTTATCCTCGGAGCAAAGAACATCTACATCATGGGTATGCGCTCCTCTGCCGTTCTTGCCGAGTTTGTGAATTATTACTTTGGTCTCCTGTTCGACAATGTCCGACTTATCCGTCCGGCAGGCGGCAGTGAGATCTTTGAACATCTCATGAAGATACACTCCGACGATGTCCTCATCGCCATCAGTTTCCCGAGATACACCACCGGTATCGTCAATGCCGTTGAATATGCCGCAAGCACGGGAGCACGGGTCGTCGCCATAACCGACAGCCTCTCCTCCCCCATCGTCCCTCACGCTTCCGCGGCCCTTGTTGCAAAAAGCGACATGGCTTCCTTTGTTGACTCCCTTGTGGCACCCATGAGCCTTATCAATGCACTCATTGCCTACATCGGGAAGAAAAAGCACAACGAGGTCACGGAAACGCTCGGCAGGCTGGAAGCCGTATGGAAGGAATATAACGTCTACACAAGCGGCGTTCAGGGATAAACTCGCAGAAAGGCATATTTTATGGAAAACTATGACGTAGCCGTAATCGGCGGCGGTGCAGGCGGCATCATGGCGGCACTTGCAGCACGGGAGGTCGGCGCATCGGTCGTCATTTACGAAAGAAACAATGCCCTCGGGAAAAAACTGCGGATCACAGGAAAGGGCCGCTGCAACGTAACAAACAACTGTACCGTGGAAGAGCTGCTTGCCGCTGTTCCGAGAAACCAAAAATTTCTCTACGGAGCCTCGGCAGGATTCACCCCGGCTGACACCATGGCGTTTTTTGAAGAACTGGGTGTTCCGCTGAAAACCGAGCGCGGCAGGCGCGTATTTCCTCAATCCGATAAAGCGGCAGATATCGTCTCCGCATTGTCGTCCGCACTCCGTTCGGCAGGTGTGAAGGTATGCCTCAACACACGGGTGAGCGCGCTCCGTCATTTTTACACCGACGAAGGGGAGCCCCTGATCGAGGTCTCCCTCGGGGAGCAGGCCACGAGCACACATCGGGCTGTTGTCATTGCCACGGGCGGTGTGTCATACCCCCTCACAGGCTCAACGGGAGACGGTCATCGCTTTGCAAAAGAGCTGGGCATAAAGGTAACGCCGCTGAAACCCTCTCTCGTACCCGTTGAAACTGAGGAAAACTTCTCTCCCCTGTCGGGACTGACCTTGAAAAACGTAACGCTGACCGTTCGGCACAACAACCGCACCGTGTTCACCGAAATGGGAGAGATGCTCTTCACTCACTTCGGCATATCGGGCCCCCTTGTACTGTCCGCATCGGCAAATATGCAGGAACATCCGACCGAGGAATACGGCATGAGCATCGACCTGAAGCCTGCCCTCTCCAACGATGAACTGGACCGCAGGCTTGTGTCGGATTTTGCGAAATACTCCGCCCGAGACTTTGTCAATTCTCTCGGCGACCTGCTTCCCATCAAGCTCATTGAGCCTGTTATCCTCCGCACGGGAATACCGCCCCACAAAAAGACGGGCACCCTTTCAAAAGAAGAACGGCGCTCCCTTCTCGGTGTGCTGAAAAGCTTTGATATACACCCCCTTCGTTTCCGCCCCATGGCTGAGGCTATCGTAACCTGCGGCGGCATCGATGTAAAGGAAATCAGCCCCAAAACCATGGAGCTGAAGCAATACCCCGGCATATTTGCGGCAGGCGAACTCATCGATGTTGATGCGTATACAGGCGGATACAATCTGCAGATCGCATTCGCCACCGGACGGCTTGCCGGCAAGAACGCGGGAATGCGTTAGGAGAGCTTTTCGGAAGTCCCAATTCGGTTTTGTGTTCCCGATTTATGAAAACGAATTTCGATAAATAAGGATTTATGAGGGTTGCCCATATGAAAAAATACTTTGTTGTCAGCTTGGTTAAAAACGGAATTTTGGGAGGCGGTATCGTTGCTGATTCTGAAGCGATTACCTACCATACAGGCAAGTTAACCATACCGGATAAGTACAGACATCTGGAAATGAAATACAAAGATATTTGTAAAGTAACCACAGGTTGGCTTTTTATACTGCCAACGGTTTTGATAGAAATGCAGAATGGAGAAAAGTTCAATTTTGCTGTATTTTTTAGCAGAAAGCGTTTTGTCAACGCCCTCAGAGATATGGGAGTAAACACATAAATTCTGATTTATCGTTTGGTTTTGAGTGCAGTTTACGGGAACACAAAAGGTAATTGGGAATTTTGGAAAAGACTTCCCACACCCCCCTTCAAAAACTTTTATACTGTTTGGCAGCGTATAAGTTTTTTAAAACGGGGAATGTTAATAATTGATCAATCCATACAGTGAGGTTATCATGGATATATCCAAAATCAGAGTTGCCCTTGACGGTCCCAGTGGGGCCGGGAAAAGCACTGTGGCGAAAATTCTCGCCGAGAAAATGGGCTATGTTTACGTTGATACGGGAGCCCTTTACCGCACCGTCGGGCTTTACGCCATGGAAAACGGTGTGGCAAAGGATGATGAGAGGGGGATTATTGCCCTGCTCGAGTCCATCGACGTTCGGCTGACCTATGAAAACGGCGAACAGCACGTTCTTCTTTGCGGATGCGATGTGGGCGGAAAAATACGCACCCCCGAGGCTTCCATGTATGCCTCCGCCGTATCGAAAATCCCCGAGGTGAGAGCATACCTCCTTGACCTGCAGAAAAAAATCGCGGAAAAGGGAGGCGTTGTCATGGACGGCCGCGATATCGGCACCGTCATCATGCCGGATGCGGAGATCAAAGTCTTTATGACCGCCACCCCCGAGGAGAGAGCGCGGAGACGACTGAAGGAGCTTATCGAAAAGGGTGAAAATGTCACCTTCGACGAAGTGCTTGCCGACATGATACAGCGCGACAAAAACGACAGCGAAAGAGCCGCCGCACCCCTGAAACCTGCCGACGATGCCGTTATGTTCATAAACGACGGCTACGACGCAGAGGGCTCGGCTGATTATATAATCGACCTCATCCGCAAAAAAACAAACACACAGTAAGGACGAAAGATATGAGTTTTTACTCTGCAATGTATAAACTGTTCGCTCCCCTCGTCAGAGCTCTGTACAGAGTCGAAACGGTGGGCAGGGAGAACATTCCCGAGGGCGGCGTTATACTGGCATCAAACCACACAGCTTTTTCCGATGTGCTCATCATCTCCGCCGCCGCAAACCGTCAGGTAAGATATATGGCGAAGAAGGAGCTTTTCAAAATCCCCCTCCTGAAACAGCTTATCACAGCCCTCGGTGCCTATCCCGTTGACCGCGGAGGCGCGGATGTCGGAAGCATCAAACGCACCATCACCATGCTGGAGTCGGGAGAGATTATCGGTATCTTCCCCCAGGGACACCGCCACGGAGGAAAAGATCCCCGAACCACCGAGGTCAAGGGGGGCGTCGGCATGATCGCCTACCACACAAAATCCCCCGTTCTCCCCGTTTTCATCTCAAACAAGGGGATGAGAACAGGGATTCTCCGCAAGAATACCGTTACCTTCGGAACAGTTATCCCCTTCGAGGCTCTGGGCTTTGACAAGGGCGGTGTCAAGGAATACCAGACCTGCGCCGAAACCGTGTTCAGTGAAATCTGCGCCCTCCATTACGGGGATGATCCCCATGGAGAAAACGGAACTTCATCGGAAAACAGCGAGCAATAAATTCGGAGGAATATGATTATGGAAATACATATCGCCGAAAACGCAGGCTTTTGCTTCGGTGTGGAGAGAGCAACACGGGAACTTGAGAAGGAGCTCGCCTCCGCAAACGGTAAACGAACCGTCATTACCCTCGGAAGGATCATCCACAACGAACGATACACCGAGAAAATCGCCAAAATGGGGGCGGAGGAGGCTGATCCCTCCGATGTGGACCGCATTATCGAAAGGGCAGCGGGCGGAGAGGAAATTTCGGTAGTCATCCGCGCCCACGGTGAACGGTCTGACATTCTCGACAAACTGGAACACTGTGCCAAAAATCATCCGAACCTGAAAATTTTGGACTGTACCTGCCCTTATGTCAGAAAAGTAAGGGATATTGCACGAAAAAACTCGGGAGAGGGGAAACTTTTTATCCTCATCGGCGCCCCGGATCACCCCGAAGTATGCGGAATTATGAGCTGCGCGACGGGAGACAAACTCACTTTCCAGAATTCAGATGATCTTTCCTTGTGGATTTCAAACAAAAATCACGAGAGTTTTGCTGGAAAAACTGTGGCAATCGCCGCCCAGACCACACAAAAGATTGCCGAATGGAAAAAATGTATAGAAATTATCAAAAAGGTATATACAAACGCCTTAATTTTTGATACAATATGTAGTGTGACTGAAAACAGGCAGAGAGAGACTCACGAGCTCGCCTGCCAATCCGATGTGACCATCGTAATCGGAAGTATGCACAGTTCCAACTCGCGCAAGCTATGGGAGATAGCGGGCGCGGTATGCGGCAACGTTTATTTCATCAACGACAAAAGCGCGTGCCGAAATATAAAAATTTCTCCCGAACAAAAAGTATCAATAACTGCCGGAGCATCGACTCCCCGCAGTGTAATACAGGAGGTATATGAAACCATGAATGAGCAAATGACAGAAAACTTTGCTGAACTGCTCGAAGCATCAATGAAAACTTTAAATACAGGAGATATCGTCGAAGGTACTGTTACGTCCGTTTCACAGAACGAGATCCATCTCGACCTCGGTACAAAGACAACAGGCGTGATCACACACGACAAGGCAACCCTCGATCCTCAGGCGAAGCTTGCTGACCTTTACAAGGTTGGCGACATCGTTAAGGCGAAGGTCGTTAAGGTAAGCGATATCGACGGTATCGCAACTCTCGACAAGACAAGAGTTGATTCCGATGCCAACTGGTACAAGATCGTTGAGGCTTCCGAGTCCGGCGAGATCCTCGAAGGCAAGATCACCGAAGTCGTTAAGGGCGGCGTAATCATCACCATCCTCGGCGTTAAGGTGTTCATCCCCGCATCCCTCACAGGCGTTCCCAAGGACGGCGATCTTTACTCCATCCAGGGAACAATGCAGAAGGTTAAGATCATTGAGATCAAGGCTGACCGCAAGAGAGCATACGCTTCCATCCGCGCCGTACTCCGTGAAGAGCGCAAGGCGAAGGAAGATGCATTCTGGGCTGAAATCGCAGAAGGCAAGGA
The DNA here is from genome assembly GCA_015064135.1 of Oscillospiraceae bacterium. Taxonomy (GTDB): domain Bacteria; phylum Bacillota; class Clostridia; order Oscillospirales; family CAG-272; genus UMGS1696. The sequence continues at coordinate 2,176 of SVSU01000068.1, read as the reverse complement.
ATACGACGGCGAGGTTAAGAGCCTCACATCCTTCGGTGCATTCGTTGACCTGGGCGGCGTAGACGGTATGGTACATACCACAGAGCTGTCCTGGAGAAGAATCAAGCATCCCTCCGAGGTTGTTTCCGTTGGTGACAAGATCCACGTATTCGTTAAGGCATTCGACCGCGAAAAGGGCAGAATCTCTCTCGGCTACAAGACCGAAGAAAGCAACCCCTGGACAATCTTCACCACAAAGTACGCTGAAGGCGATGTTGCAGACGTTAAGATCGTAAGCCTCATGCCCTTCGGTGCATTCGCTGAAGTTGTTCCCGGCTGCGATGGTCTGATTCACATCAGCCAGATCGCCGATCACAAGATTGCAAAGCCTGAGGAAGTTCTCGAAATCGGTCAGGTCGTAGCTGCAAAGATCACAGCTATCGATGAAGAAAACCACAAGGTAAGCCTTTCCATCAGAGCTCTCATCGAACCCGAAGAAGAGGTTGCTGAAGAAGCTGCTGAAGAAGTTGTTGAGGCTGTTGAAGCTGAAGTTGCTGACGCTGCAGAAGTTGAAGCTGCTGACGCTGAATAATCCTACCACGCAAAAATACGGCTCGGACTTCTCAGTCCGGGTCGTTTTTGTTTAACGAGAGGAGACATATGAAACGAATCCTTATTTCCGCCGCCGTAATATGCGCCGCAATCGCTGTCGTTCTCGTGCTTATACTGCAAAATAATCAAGTAAAATACACCTACACTGCCCCTGATGAAGCCGCATTTCTCATGGAAAACACGAAATTCATCATCCACGCGGCAGGACGCCTTGATGAAGAGACAGGATATCCCTTCGACGGCTCCAATTCCGTGGAGGGACTTCAAAACGCCTACGAAAACGGCTGTCGGATAATTGAGCTGGACTTTAACTTTACCTCCGACGGCGAGCTCGCCTGCATCCACGACTGGTACACCCAATATTCCTCCGCGATCACGGACAATGTGCCCCTCACCCTTGCCGAATTTCTCAACTGCCGCATATACGACCGCTACACACCCCTGTGGCTGGGTACACTGGTGGAATTCATGCGTGAGCACGAGGATGTATACATAGTAACGGACATCAAGGACGACAACCTCGGCGGCGCCGCCGCCATTGCAGAATACTGCCCCGACCTTTTGAACAGATTCATCATCCAGATATATGACAAATCGGAGTATGCTGCGGTGAGAGACCTCGGCTTTGAATATATCATCTTCACTCTGTATCGTCTTGACTGGCAGAGCAAAACCGACACCGCCGCCCTCGGCAGATTTGCGAAGAAGCATCCCCTCATCGGATACACTTTTGCCGCAGAGCTGTGCGAGGTGGAGGGCTATGTGGAAGGTATGCTCAAAACGGGAGTGCCGCTGTTCGTCCACACGGTCAACGATGCCGCGGAGCAGGATATGTACTTCAACATGGGGATAAGCGGTATTTACACCGATATGACTTCGTTCCCCCATTGATTTTTTGATAAAAAACACTTGAAAGGAGTGTCCTATGGAAAACACATTGATTCGCGCCTGCCTTTGCCACCTTGGCTATAATATGTGGGCGGACCCCGAGGAAAAGGACGGGATAAAGGGCTTTCACTACGGCAAAAACGCCGAGGTTGCCGCCACTCCTCGCCTTCGATTTCAGCCAAAGGCTTGGGATAGAATTGTGGAAATGCTCCGCGATGCAGGATGCAACATGATCATTCTCGACATCGGTGAAGGTGTGCGCTTCGATTGCTGCCCCGAGATCGCCGCGGAGGATGCGTGGTCGAAGGAGCAGATGAAGGCGGAGCTTGCCCGTCTCCGTTCCCTCGGCTTTGAGGTCATTCCCAAACTCAATTTTTCCACCTGCCACGACGAATGGCTTGGTGTATACAGCCGCATGGTCTCCACCCCTGCATATTACAAAGTAGTAAGAGAGCTGATCCGCGAAACCGCCGAGCTCTTTGACCATCCCCGTTTCTTCCACATCGGAATGGACGAGGAGGGGCTGGGCTGTCAAAAGCACTTCAACCTGGTGGTTATCCGTCAGGACAAGCTGTGGTATCACGATCTCAACTACATATGCGACTGCGTAAGGGAGACGGGAAGCCGTCCGTGGATGTGGGCGGATTGCCTCATCGACTACACCATGTCCGACGACACCTACGCCGAAAGGAAGCTT
>SVSU01000067.1 GCA_015064135.1 Oscillospiraceae bacterium | reverse complement strand
CAGACCTACATATGATTTTGCGGTGGTTTCAAAGATTTCAAAATAGGTCTTGGGGTCGCCGTCGAAAGCGAGAGAGCCGTTGTGGCCTTCTGTGCTGTTCTTTTCGGCTGTACCGCCCGCGATGATGGTACCCTTCAGGAGAGAACCTGTGGAGCAAGCGGGCCATCCTTCGGTTACGGAGTAGGGATATGCGTCGGGGAATGCCTTGTAGTCAGCGGCGTCAACAACTTCTTCGACAACCACATAATCTACATCTTTCTCAAATGCAGCTGATGCTACGGTAGTCATACCTGCGAGCATAAGTGCAGAGAGAATCATAGAGAGAGCCTTTTTCATACTATCCTCCAATAAAAAGTTTTGGTGCAAACGTTGCACTAATATAGCATTAAGCCATTATTATTCTATCACAAACCCCTCTTTTTTTCAATAAGGATGGGGAAAAAAGTTGTGGTGTATAATGCACAATTATTTCCGGCCTTTTTGTGCATTTTTACTCTTTATGCTTCTGCTTCATGGATAAAAGTTGTTTGAAAATGATGTGAAACGTTTTTTTTGTGAGGAAAACCGGGATTGCGTTGGGCAAATATGCCGAAAACAGGGATGTTTTTTGTGAAGGAAAAAGGCCCTCGTCTGTCCACTGTGTTGATTGTGGATTTTGAGGGTCTTTTGTTGTCAGTTGCCGCCTCCGAGGTCGATGCCGCCGTCGCCGCCTATCTCATGTCCGGGATTGTTTTCGTCATATTCCGCCTTAGCATTTGCCAGCCATGCGAAGAAGTCCGACAGGGTGTCGAAGGAGGCGATAAATGCCTGCTGTTCAGAGTCGCCCATGGCGATATAATCCTCGTATGTGACGGTTTCGGGATGGGGGACATCGGGTGTTACGCCCCATTCGATCGGGTAAACATCGGGGAGCATACTGTATTGGAACAGAAGCAGGGCATCGTCGATATCCGTTTTGCCGTCCTTTGTCACGTCGAGCGTGCCGGGGTAGTCGATGTGGTAAACATCGGGGAGAATACTGTTCTGGAACAGAAGGAGAGCATCGTCAATGTTGACGACACCGTCTCCGTTTGTGTCGCCGAGGATGCGGCCGTTGAGGGTGGAGGCTGACACTCCCACGGCGCACAGGAGGGCAAGGAGTAGTGCAAGCAGTTTTTTCACGTTAATCTCTCCTTTTCAAAAAGCGTTATTGCCTTAAAAATCTTCCTTTTATTTAATTGGTCAAATCGTTCGATTCCATTATATCATGTTTTTGCACCGAACACAATACTTTTTTGCCGAACACTCGCAAAATCGGCACATTTGGCGTTTCAAATGCAGAAAAAAGACCTTCCGTTTGTCTGCGAAAGGTCTTTTGAAGATGTTATTCTACATAATGATGTCTTGTGGTATTGTTGATCCATGTGCGGACATTGTTGTTGTAGTTGATGGCATCGGGAAGGAGTGTGCTCTCGTCCACCCATGTCTGACCGAGATCGAACAGGGAAAGATAGAACGCCTTGACCGCCTCTTTCTGGGCATTCTGGCGACTGTAGTCCCCCGAATCCATCTCCGCCTTGTGAATCGCACCCAGTCGCAGGTACTCCGCAGAGGTGCGCAGGTACTTCACATGGAGCAGTTGGGCATCCGTCAACCCTTGTGCGTTCAGTGCCTTGCCGAACAGTTCCGTCAGCCACAGGCTGTAGGGCGCAAATGCGTGATAACCGAACATCATTTCGGGAGAATTGTAGATTCCGAAGCATTCCCCGTGTTCGTCGCACAGGTTCTGCACGAAATCAAAGTATTCCCTGATATAGGTCCATGCACTGCCGTAGTAAGCCATGAGGAATTCGTTGATGTGGTTCTGATATTCCGCTTCGGTCATGTCGGGGTTTTCCGTGATCTTTGCGATGAGGTAACTGCGGAGTACGCCGAATTCGGCACTGGGGGCCTGAACATTACTCTGATAGATAAATCCGCGGCATCCCAGTTTGATCAGGTAGCGGTAGTTTTCAAGCAGAACATCAAAATTCGGCATGGGGGAATAGTAATATCTGAAGTTCATTGCATAATCCCAGAGATAGAAATGGTCGCAGATCTTGCACCACTTTTCGATCTCTTCGATCACCTCGGCATTGCCCCTGACTTTGATGGTGCCGGACAGCAGGGCTTCGGAGTTTCCGTGGGTGCATTCGGGGTCGGTCAGTGCGTGCTGATGGCAGATGTCGATGATGGCAAACTGAACCATGACCTGCGGATGGCAGACAATGTTCGAGGGGCAGTCGAGGGAATACTGGTATGCAAAGGTCATGACGTAAACATCCTTGTATTTGCCGCCGTTGTATGTTTCAAGATCCTCTGCGATCCAGTTGCACAGTTCGATGATGGAACCGGCAGGCGAGCCGTAGTAGTTTATGTCAGCCATGCACTCGGAGCAGGTGCAGTATCGGATGTTGTCGTTCTGTGACACATGGACAGCCCACGAATCGGGATTGCGGTCAAGGAATGCGCGGATATTCTTCCGCATGGTGGCGCGGACGGTGGTGTCGTTCAGACAGGGCTGGTCACCCTCGCTTTCCTCATTATTCAGAATCCAGAATGTGTGGATGCCGTTTGGGCAGTAGGACATAACGCCTCCCACATCCTCCATATTGCGCCGCTTTCCGTCACCGTTTTGGTACCGCTTTACGGAGATACCCTTGTCAAAATAGTCGAGATCGTATATATCACGGAGCAGGAAACTGTGCTCAAAGGTGTAATTCACGCCGGAAATGTCAATGGCGTCGGAATCGAGACAAACTTCCGTGTCGGAGGCGAAGAAACGCCAGCCGAGGAACTCTTCCAGGAAGTGGTACACCGCATACAGGGCGCCGCGCTTTGCGTTTCCGCCGATCACAAGACCATAGGAATCGTTTTTGATGCGGAAGGTGCTGTCTGTGTCGGTTACGAGAGTCTCGTCGATAAGTATTCTGTTTCCGCTGTTGACCTTATAAGTGCGGATAGGCAGCGTCACACCCGTCGCCTGCCTGATGTAGGACTGAAGCTCCTTTGCAGCCTTGGCGAGAACACCGCCTGCGGATGAATTGTAGGAGATTACAAAATTGCTGATGTTCTTTCCGCCGATGGTCAGTCGGCTTACGGGGTATGGCTTGCTTATGGGAGTCTCCTCCGCCTCATCGCCCCACATGATGGGGTAGACAGAAGGAAGCATACTGTAATTGAACAGATGTCTGGCATCGAGGATATCCACGTTACCGTCCTCGGCAAAGTCAAGAGTGCCGGGGTAGGACAGGGGGTAAAGCTCGGGGAGCATACTGTGTCGGAACAGCATGATGGCATCGTCGATATCTACGGAATCGTTGTCCGACATATCGCCGAGCAGACGGTTTTTCGCGGTGACGGTTCCTTTTTGCACCTCGGAGCATACCTCGTGGGAATTGTTCGCCGCCGACGAGGTCATACCTATCTCGGCAGAGCCCGAGGTGAAATCCTCGCTGAGACGGAAACGCAGCTTGCCGAGGGAACCGCTGAGGACCTCCGCCCTTGACAATTCAAAGGAGATCACTCCCACCTTGCTGTCAAAACCGATGGAGGATTTACATTTGTCCTCTGTTTCCTCCGTATCGGAAAAACCGAGGAAGGAGAGCTTTTCCGGGTCATAGGTCATCTCGTAAAGAGAAACGGAGTTTACCTGTGCGATGCTGTCGGCGGTCAGCTCTATTTCGCAGATACCGCCGGGTCTTCCCTCCGTATCCTGAAGGGTGAACACGATCTCGGGCTCATCGGGAATATCGGTTCCGGCATCTCCCGTTTCTTCATCCATGGGAGTTGAAACGAGGGTGTATTTGTTGCAGTAGGGCGCATTGAACCAAGCGGAATCCGCGTACAGGCTTTGCGCCGAGCCCATCATTTCCATAACTACATTGATCATAGCAAAAGTAGTTCCTTCGCGGATCAGAATAGGTTTTTCCGAAGGAGTAAACACCTCCGACGGGAAGAACACCTCCAGCTTGTAGGCGGAGCCGTTTGTTGAACAGTCTGCAATAACCGCTTCCACATCTCTGCCTATCTGGTATGAGGTGCCGTAGACATAATGCTCACCTACCTCTGCCTTGCCGCCGCTTGCTACGACCATGCTCCAGACGTACTGCCTGTTCTGCGCGGCACCTATGGCGGTCAGATCGGGGAACATAATGGCTTGTATGCCGTCGCCCAGATTGTAATGCCCCGAATTGGGGGTGAGAACGGTATCGGGAGTTGTGGTGTCGTTTATGTCGGCGAAAAGGTAAAGTCCGTTGTCGTCCCACATCCAGTAGAACATGGAATCGGGGCAGACCGTTGCTGTGCTGCTGCCGTACATTTCCGCCGTGTTATCCTCGTTTACGGGGACGGCGAGAGCGTTGTCCCATTCTCCGCGGCTCATAAAACCGTCGATGACGGGAGCTGTGGAGGCTTTTGGTATGTAACGCTGTTCCTGCACCGTGGGGGTGCCTCCATGGACCGCGGATGCCAGACCGAGGGCGCACAGGGAGGCGAGCAACAGGGGTAATAACTTTTTCATAATAGCACCTTTTCCGTCACAAAATGTGACATACAATATTGGTTTTGGGCAGAGACAATATGCTGAAAACGTATGCTCCGGGTTTTGTAATTCTATTATTGAAGAATCATCACCTTAATATGATACCACAAAAATTCAGATTGTGCAATACATGAAACGAGCAAAATGATAAAAAATGAAGAAAAACGCCCGTTGCCGATTAGGGTCAGCGAGCGCTTTTTGGGGGATGTGTCAGCAAGAACACAATAATTTTTTTGAAAGAATAAGCGTACCTATGTCCTTTGTTTTTCGGGCGCCCCACTCAGTTGCCTACACAGAATGGCGGATACTTCGCCGCCTTGCTTCGTTCGCTTCGCAGGAAGGTCCATTCGCCGTCTGCCTTTTTCATGACATACTCATAGAGATCGCTTTTTATTGTCTTTGAGACATCGGCGTAAAACTGAACCCAAACATAGGCTTTTTCGTCGGTTTCATCCACTCTCTCAATACGGAATGCGTGGCTGATGCCGCCGTGGGGAACGCCGCAGTAGATGTCCCCTTCCGCCATTTCACCGATGTTGTTTTCGTAGGGAATCCCCATGTCCTGCACATTGTATCGTGCATCGTTGAGGAATCCCTCCGCATAATGGAGATGGGTCTCCGCGGGGGTGAAATCGGGAATATTGTACACCAAAGCCGCATAGTCACGGATCTCTTCCGCGGTGTGGAAGATTCTGTTGTGCTTTTCGGAAAGTCGGGCACAGATATACTCCGTCAGACACCAGCGGTAGTGCTCCGCCATCTCATCCGATGTGGGGATATCCTCAAAATACACATTGCCAAGGAACGCAGCCACTGTTTTTGCGGATTCCTCCGCAGGCTCCTCCTCGGCGAGAGGGCGGAGATAGATGCCGTAGAGCCCTTCCTGTACAATGAAGGTGTTCATCTCGTCCTCGGAAAAGCCGTCGATGGGGCTCACGGGTGAACGGAAGCTGAATACGATTATTTCGTTGCCTTTGCCGTGGGTAGTATCAAGATAAACATACCAGTCTGTTACGGTGATATAGGCATAATCTTCATACATTTCGGCGTCTGTGCTGTAACAAATGGAGGCGATGGTTTCCGCATCGTTCATGAGAAATGCTTTAACATAACGGAGGCGGTTGTCCCAGTCCGGGGCGTCAAGGAGGGCGCTGAGCTCCTCCAGTTCCTCAATCTGATGTGCGAAGGCGAGGTTTTTCGATATATTGTCAAGGGGGAACATCCCTCGTACGGTCAGCATTTCCTCTGTTGTCAGGGCGCCCTTATAAGTGAAGGTGTAGGGATCGCCGCGGAAGTGGTTGAAGGAGACATATTCCACTTCCTCCCCTGTGGTAAGCTCTGCGATGATCATGGTGTTTTCCCGATCCGCCCGTGGGTAAACCCCTATCACCTTTGCGGAATCGTAGGTGCGGTCGGGAATGTGGGAGTCGATGGAAACCACGGTTTCGCCGTAGTCTGCGGTGTAGTACATAAGGAGCTCCCCGTCCTTTGCGGTGCCTCCCATGAACCAGAATTCAAGATAGGGCCATGCATTCATGCGCTCGCACCGCTGAATGGCAAAAAGGTTTTCGTCTGTTTCGCGGAGCATCTGCAGTGTGTCGTCTATGCGGTTGTTGATGTTGTAAATTTCCACATGGTTGATGTACATATCAATGCTCTCGCCGAATCTGCCGATGCCCCAGTAGAGATCAATATAGGTTTCGGAGTAAAACTGCCCATTCGGCACGGCAATGGTGAATTTGTAACCGCAGTTTCCGTTTGCTGCTGTCTTTTCTTTTGTGCGGTAATAAATGTAGGGAATCCTTTCGGGAGTCACATCGGGAACCGTGTCAAAATCCACATCGGTGACGGGCATTTCAAAGGTAGGGGGATCGGGGAATTGCTCCATGGGGTTCTTACCTTCGCGGAATTCGGTGAGAACCTTGTTTATTTTTGATGCCATATCCTCTCTCACACAGTCGTTGCCTCCGATAAGTGCCTCGGTGGAGATATGACCGCCTAACCACAATTCATATGCATTTTTTAAATTGATGATATCGGTCTCTCTTTGGACGAACTGAAGCATCGATTCAAGGGCAAGCCGTTCCGATTCGAGAAAGGCAAGCTCGGATTTTAGGCGTTCTTTTTCCTCCGAAAGAAGAGCAAGCTCCTCTTCAAGGAGATCTTTTTCCACCGAAAGGATATCGTCTGCATCCTCTGCGGTTTCACTACGCTTGGGAGAATTTTCGATGACATTCACCGTACATCCTGCGGCACAGATGAGAAGAACTGCCGCAATCACCGCAATGCCTTTTCGTTTGGCTGTCGTATCAATGATATTCATAAAACGCTCCTTTACTGCACGTTTTTTGGGGTTGAAATGGGTCGTCAGCATCTCGCCGCGGTTCCTGCACCGTTTTACGATATCCAGCATGACATTTCCGTAGCTGCGTCGTATATCTTCGTCACAGCCCGAAAGCACCGCCTCGTCACAGGACAGCTCCATAGCCTGTGTACACCGGCGCGCGGCAAGGTGAACGAAGGGGTTGAACCAGTGAAGGGAGCGTGCGGCAAGGCAGATGAGCTTCACCCACAAGTCTCCTCTGCGGAAGTGGGTCAGTTCATGGGAGAGGATCACCACTGCGGCGTTGGATGTAATGAAGCCGCTGTCCGAAAGGCTTGCAGGAAGCAGAATGCGAGGATTGGCATACCCGAACAGCAGGGGACTCTCCGCCCGATCGCTCAGATACAGCGCAGGGGGATGGGAAATGCGGAGTTTTTTTGCCAGTTTTGCATACAGTTCATATGTATCTTTGTTACAGGGAAGGAGACTGCGCTTCAAATTTACGGTGCAGACAAAATGGGTGCTCAGTTTGACGAGGGCAAAGAGCGCTGCTCCCCCGAGCCATACCCACTTTACGGCGGCGGAGGTGAGAATTCTCTTGAACTGCCTCCAAAGTACGCCGAATTCAAGGCTCCGATGCTTGGTAGTCTCATGCCCGGGCATTGTTTCCTCGGTTTTGTTTATGTAGGGATATGCCGTTTCGGTTTTCTCAGGGAGGCTGACGGAAATATTCTCGGAGAAGGAGGCGGAGATATCAGCTCCCATAGGCGAGGCGGCATCCCAGAGTACGGGCGGTGTGTGTTTTTCCGCGGTCGGTATATCCACGAAAAAGAGAGGAAGGGTAAAGGGAAAGGCGAGACGGATGAGGATTACTGTCCAGAGAATATAACGGCATTTTGCGGAAAATCTTTTCCCAAACAGCCCCTCAAACAAAAGCATGAGTAAAATAAGGGCAGTCATGCTGAGAGTGATCCATAAAACAGGCATGAGCGCACCTCCTTCGGTTATTTTTTCTTCTTTTCGTCAAGCAGACGTGCGATTTCGTCAATATCATCATCTGTGATTTTGCCCGTGTCGATGAGGGTGGCGATAAGGGTTGACAGGCTGCCTCTGCACAGCTTGGTGATGAAATTGTCCGATTCTTCCCTGCGGTACTCTTCCTCTGTTACGATGGGGGAGATCAACTTATATGGAATGGCTGCCTCCACCGTTTCGATTTTTACGAATCCCTTTTCTGCCAGTCGGTCAAGAAGTGTGTGAATGGCAGGCTTGGAGCAGGGGCGTACGCCTCGGAGTCCGTTGTGAATGTCGATGACGCGAAGGGGTGTTTCGCTTTGCCACAGAACCAGCATGACATCAAGCTCTGAATCGGGTATGCGATGTGTTTTCATGTTTCCTCCATCATTGGTATATACATTTGTATAAATAGTATAACATAGGTGTATACAGTTGTCAATAGGTTGGGAGGGAAAACGGCTGAAACAATCCGCAATAATTTTTGAAAAAATAAAAAATACCCCTTGACAAATTCCGTCGGATGGTGTATAATATCACCGTTGCTTGAAGCGACATACAATATGCGGGCATGGCGGAATTGGCAGACGCGCTAGATTCAGGTTCTAGTCGAAGCAATTCGGTGGAGGTTCAAGTCCTCTTGCCCGCACCACTGAAAAGCCCAGTCCGTCGGACCGGGTTTTTTCAGTTTTTTCAGCCGTGCCGCGGCAGTGTGTGAATTATTGGAGGAACATTATGAACACAAACAAATTAAAGCGGATGATCTCATCTCACCATGGTTTTTTCACGTTTCTCTGTAAGATATACAATCATCTGAACCCCAAAAACAGGCTGGGCGGACGGGGCGTCTCCCTTTCGGCGGGGCTGACCATGCTCGGCGGCGTTCGGATCGAAAACAAAGGTGAGGACAACAAGATTATCCTCGGCGATTTTGTCCGTATGAAGGGCTGCAGGATCGTCATTTTCGGAAACCATAATACTGTCCGCATAGGGGACCGTGCATATCTCAACAAAGTGGAGCTCTGCATGGAGGACGACGGCAACGAGATTATCATCGGCGAGCACGCATCCATTTGGGGGAAGTCTCAGTATGCCGCCATTGAGGGTACCCGTATCATCATCGGCAAGGAATGCCTTTTCTCGGGGGATGTCCATTTCAGAACAGGGGATTCCCACAGCATCACCGACCTTGAAGGGAAACGAATCAATCCTTCAAGGGATATCGTAATAGACGACCATGTGTGGATAGGCACGAAGGTGACTTGCCTGAAAGGGGTACATATTTCCCGGGATTCCGTTGTTGCCGCAGCCACTACGCTGAACAAGGACTACGATCAAACAAACGTGATAATCGGCGGTGTGCCGGGCAAGGTAATCAAAACAGGGGTGAATTGGGATATAAAACGGCTCCCTGTTGAGGAATGATTTTTTGATGAGTCAGCATAACTTTGTTTGAATCTACCATATAATAAGGCGGATGTTCCTGCATTGGGGGAATGTTCGCTTTTCCTTTTTCACCTATATATTAACAATGTGTAATCATTTTACATGAAATCGTAAATTTTCCAAAAAACTATTGCAATTATGCTCTGCGTCCGTTATAATACAATCAGAAACGCAGTCTGATGCCAACAACACACAATCACGCGACTGCATACGTCGAGGAGGGTTGAAATTTGATATTTCACAGTGACGAATTGAAAAAGGTTTTAGCCGAGCTTGGGACCGACGAAGCCGCAGGTCTTACCGAGGACGCGGTGTCGGAGAAGCAGGCGAAGTTCGGAGAAAACAAACTGAAGGAAAAGAAGAAAAAGAGCATGGCTGCCCGTTTTGCGGAGCAGTTCAAGGATGCAATGATCCTCATCCTCATTGCGGCGGCGGTGGTTTCCTTTGTCACATCATGGGTTGAGGGAGAGCCCGAGTTCTTCGAGCCGGGACTGATTTTGTTCATCGTTATTCTCAATGCCGTAATCGGTGTGATGCAGGAGAGCAAGGCGGAACGAGCGCTGGATGCACTGAAAAATATGTCCGCACCCCATGCGAGAGTCATCCGAGGCGGCAGGGAAGAGGTAATCGATGCCGCAGGACTTGTTCCCGGTGACATCATTAAGCTTGAAGCAGGTGATTTTGTTCCTGCCGATGCAAGGCTGATAAAAAGCGTCAGCCTGAAAAGTGAAGAATCCGCACTCACGGGGGAATCCGTGCCTTCGGAAAAGGATGCGGACGCGGATGTAAAGCCCGATGCTCCTCTCGGAGACCGAAGCAATATGGTTTTCTCCGGATGCAGCATCACCTACGGTACGGCAGTGGCTGTTGTTACCGGTACCGGTATGAACACGGAGATGGGCAAAATCGCGAATATGCTTTCAAAGGAAGAGGACGGTCAGACTCCCCTTCAGAGAAAGCTGGCACAGCTCGGAAAATATCTCGGCGTCATGGCATTGGCGGCTTGTGCAATCATTTTCGTCATCGGCATCGCAAACGGTATTCCTGCCCTTGAGATATTTATGACAGCGGTATCCCTTGCGGTTTCAGCAATCCCCGAGGGGCTGCCTGCCATTGTAACCGTGGTTCTTTCCATCGGCGTACAGCGTATGGTGAAGCGCAATGCCATCATCCGCCGCCTGCCTGCGGTTGAAACTCTCGGTTCCGCATCCGTTATCTGCTCTGACAAGACAGGTACACTTACCCAGAACCGCATGACTCTGGTAAAGGCGTATACAGACGGTGCGGACGGTACGGAAGAGATCGGCAAGGACAATTCCGAGGCGATAAAGAAACTGCTTTGCTACGGTACCCTGTGCTGTGACGGCTCCGTGATCTTCAATGACGGTGAAGAAAAGCACATCGGCGACCCCACGGAGACCGCTATCGTTTATGCCGCACATAAGAACGGTATGCCGAAGGAAAGCCTTGAGGAGACATATCCCAGATTGGCGGAGCTTCCTTTTGACTCGGACAGAAAGCTCATGTCTACCGTAAACCGAATTGACGGCAAGCTCATCGTTATCACAAAGGGCGCCTTTGATATGATGGCGAAGCGCTGTGTTGCGGGAGATATTGAAAAAGCGAAACAGTTGACAGAGGAAATGAGCAGCAACGCGCTCCGCGTTCTTGCCATCGGATATAAGGAAATTGACAGTGTGCCCGAAAATCCCACATCGGAGACACTGGAACAGGGGCTTACCTTCATGGGCCTTGTCGGTATGATAGACCCTCCGAGACCCGAGGCGGCAGAAGCGGTGCGCGTGTGCAGAGAAGCCGGAATCAGACCTGTTATGATCACGGGCGATCATGTGGTAACAGCCTCCGCCATTGCCAAAGCTCTCGGTATTATGAAAGAGGGCGACCGCGCCATCACGGGTTCAGAGCTCGATTTGATGAACGACACGGAGCTTGATGCTGCCGTTGAAAACATCTCCGTTTACGCCAGAGTGTCCCCCGAGAACAAGATACGCATTGTCAAGGCATGGCAGCGCAGGGGACAGGTGGTCTCCATGACGGGTGACGGTGTCAACGATGCGCCTGCATTGAAGGCGGCGGATATCGGATGTGCCATGGGCATAACGGGTACGGACGTTGCAAAGGGCGCGGCTGATATGACCCTGACCGACGATAATTTTGCCACCATCGTTGAGGCGGTAAAGGAAGGCCGCGGCATTTATGCCAACATCAAAAAGGTGGTGGGATTCCTCCTCGGC
>SVSU01000066.1 GCA_015064135.1 Oscillospiraceae bacterium | reverse complement strand
ACGGGACTGGAGAGCATCGACATCGGGGAAAGCCTGACAGTAATCGGAGAATATGCCTTTGCCGGATGCAAAAAGCTCGGCGGAATCGACCTTGGAGAAGCACTGACGGAGATTCATGACTACGGATTTTCGGGATGTGCTGCCCTGACAAGCATCACCATCCCCGATGGAGTAAAGCGGATCAGCAGCAGAGCGTTCATTAACTGTACGGGACTGAGAGAAGTGAACCTGCCGGAAGGGCTGACAACGATCTATTCTTACGCCTTTGAAGGATGCACAAGCCTTGCCGCTATCCACCTGCCCGACAGCATCACAACCATGTCGGCGCACGCATTCCTGAACTGTACCGCCCTCAGCGAGGTAAACTTCCCCGTGAGCTGGAAGACGGTGCTGGGCAAGTACAACGACGACCGCTATATCGAGACGCCCTTCACGGGGTGCACAAGCCTTACGGATATAGTTATTCCCGAAGAAGTAACGAAGATCCCGAATTATGCATTCCTCAATCACACGAGCCTAGTGAATGTGGAATTCGGAAGCACAGTGGAGACCATCGGCCACCAGGCGTTCGATAACTGTCCGGGACTGAAGGATGTTGTGCTGAATGAAGGAGTGGTGACCATCGAGGGATATGCATTCAGGAACTGTAAGGGAATGAAGAGCATGGACCTGGGAGAAAGTCTGGAAGTGCTCCACGGCTACGCCTTTGAAGGATGCTCGGGATTGAAGAAGATCGAGATACCCGAAGGAGTAAAGGTAATCAACGAGAGAACGTTCATCAACTGCTCGGGACTGACGGAGGTGATCCTTCACGAAGGGTTGACGACCATTTACTGCTACGCCTTTGAAGGGTGCTCGGGACTGAGAAAGATCACGCTTCCCGACAGCATCACCACTATGTCGGCGCACGCATTCCTGAACTGTACCGCCCTCGGTGAAGTGAACTTCCCGATGAGCTGGAAGACGGTGCTTGGCAAATACAACGACGACCGCTATATCGAGACACCGTTCACGGGATGCACGAGTCTTACCACCATAGTTATTCCCGAGGGAGTGACAGCGGTGCCGAATTATGCGTTCCTGAATCAGACGAGCCTCAGAAATGTGGAATTCAGCAATACTGTTGAAACCATCGGCTCCCATGCCTTTGACGGATGCCGTGGTCTTGCTTCCCTTGATCTGCCCGAATCTGTAAAGACTATCGGCTCATATGCATTCAACAACTGTACAGGTTTCCGTATGCTGAACCTGAACGAGAACCTTTCTTCCATCGGCTCATATGCGTTCTCGGGCTGCGACGGTCTCCTCAGTCTCGTTTTGAATGAGAACCTGGCAACGCTTAATGATTACGCTTTTGCAAACTGCGATAATCTGACAGCGGCAAGAATACCGAAGTCTGTTACCTCTTTTGGCAAAAACAGCTTCGCGAACTGCCCAAAAATCACCATTTACTGCTATTCGGGTACCGCTGCCCATTACGCAGTTGAGAACAGCAGCTATAAATACTACCTCCTTGACGAGCATGACCACGATTATTCTACGACCATTGAGACCTCTCCCACCTGTACAAGGGGCGGTTCTCAGATCCTCACCTGTTCCATTTGCAGTTACAACTACATTGAGGTGCTCGAGCCCCTCGGACACAGCGATACCACGGAGAATATTATCAGCGAGGTTTCCTGTACCACCGATGGTGTAACGGAGATCACCTGTAATGTCTGCGGTGAACTTGTGGAAAGAGTGACAGTATCCGCCCTCGGTCACGACTACGGTGAATTTGTGATCGAGCCTACCTGTACGGAGCAGGGATATACGCTTCACGGCTGTAAAAACTGCGAGGACGGCTACAAGGATAACTATACTGCGGCAAAGGGTCACAATTTCAGCGAATGGGCAACGGAAAAAGAACCTACACCCTATTCAAACGGTATTGAATTCAGAGCTTGTCTTACCTGCAGTGAAAAAGAAACTCGCCTCACGGACAAGATCCTTGTTGACATTACAACAAACCCGGGCTATGGACTGGTTCATTTTGCCATTGTTGACGCTAAGACAAAAGAACCCATTCCAAATGTGAATGTGCTTGTTTATGTGGGCGAGGATGAGGTAACAGACAGAGCAGACGAGGAAGGAAAGCTTTCCCTTATTCTGCCCACAGGTAAACACAACGTATCGGTCTACTCCGAGGAGTATCTCCCGAGGAATCTTGTTATAACCGTTGCCTCAGGGGAACAGACACTGCCTCTCATCGGCATCAGCACCCAGCCTCTGGTGGATGCGGAGATCACAAGCCGGGAAATGACCCTTGACGAGATCATAGACGCCGGAATTGATGTAAACCATCCCGACAACAACCATGTCTACAAGTATGAGCTGAAGCTTGAATTTACCCCCGAGATAGACGTTATCAGCCTTATCACCTATTTCAACGCAGGCGGTGGATTCCTCGGCGGCAGCTTTGGCCCAACCACAGGCCCCGGCCCCGGTCCCGAAACGGGAGAAGGCGGTGAAGGCGGAGAGCCCGAGTATAACCTCCATTATCACCTGATTGAAGAACCCTTTGGCTGGAGCCACGGTTGGTGTAAGGATGTGAGGGTGGAGAAGGGTGAGAAGGTATACCTGAACTACCGTCCCTTCCGCGATGATGCGGAGGATTATATTTTCGATGCATGGTACGAGGACCCCGAATACACCAAAAAGATCTATTCTGTTGATATCGAGGAGTATAACACTACGGTTTACGGAAGATGGATTTATATCGGCGAGGAGGAAGAAAAGGAATATGGACCCTATAATCCCGGTTTCCGCACCAAGCTTTCCGACGGAACCGAAGTTGGCATTTATCCCATCTCCGAAAGATTTTACCTTATCATCTACGGTGAGGTAAGATGGCTGAAGGAGATGTACAATGTACAGCTTATCGCTATCAACAATTCCACCACAGATACAGTTGAAGATTGCGTTGCTGAGCTCATTCTGCCCGACGGTCTTTCTCTGGCGAAAATGCTGAACGGGGAACAGTCGGTGGTGAAGGAGATCGGACATCTCGACTGTGCAGGTGAGGAAAACAGCACGCAGACGGTAAACTGGTATGTCAAGGGCGACAAGGAAGGCTACTATGATGTGGCCGCCCGTTTGTACGGTAAGCTGATGCCCTTTGAGGAGGAATTCTTCTATGAATACACCGCAAAGGATCCCATCAAGGTTTACGCAGGCAGCGCGCTCCACATGACTATCGAGGCGCCCGGCGTAACCTACTACAACGACAACTATACCGTACGGATCACTTTGGAGAATGTTTCCCATAAGCCCATCTACGGTCTGAGCCATGCTATCACGGGACTGGAGCAGTGCAAGGTAACAACATGGTCCGACGGTACTCAGACAAAGGAGACCTACATAAAGAAGGGCTATATCGGAAGCATCTTCACGGATATCTTCAATCCCGGCGACAAAATGGTTGTGGAGCTTACCACCAACATCATGTTCGAATCCGATATCATTCAGGCACAGCTTGATAAGATGACCCAGTTTGTTGACGGCATTGAATCGCTCCTTGCAGGCTATGAATGTTTCAAGAAGGGTGCGGAAATGCTGAGCAGCTTCGGCGGCTTTATGAAGAGTGCCACAGAGGGTATCGACAAGGTGATAAAGAATAGCAACTTTACCTCGGAGGACGAGAGCAAAGCATATTCCCAGCTTTCCTCCGCCATGTCCAAGCTGTTTGCCGCAATGAAGAAGGGTGACAGCAAGGCATTGAAGGCATATGACAAGCTGAAGAAAACAGGACTGCTTGAGAAGATCGAAAAAATGGGCGATGCTGAGGCATTCTACAATGCAAGTACCGTTGCCGAGGTGCTGAAAATCGTGGATTCAATCAACGCCATCAACGCAAGCGCGGAAAAGGATGACGGAGATGAGGAATTCAACATTTACGATTCCATCAGAACCATCATTCAGGCGATTCCCGTCCGTTTTGTGCTTCAGAATGTGACCGTAACCACCATGGAAGGCTCAACTACGGAGATACCGTACACTGTTAAAAAAGGCTCGGCAGATTCCCCCAGATATTTCGGCATTGAAAGCATCAGCAAGACCCTTTACAGCCTTGTTATCGCATCCATGGGAGAAGTTGATGTGCCCTGGTATCTGAATCTTGCAGGCGTGGAAGACGACCCCACAGGCTACAACGATGCGGTTGAATATCTGCAGGCTGTTGAGAAAGAGATTTCCACCCTGTCCGCACAATCTGCAACGGGTGCAACCTTCTTCTCCGCGTGGATCGAGCCGGCGGCTCAAAGCAGGACAAGAAGTGTCGGCGGTGAATTTGAGCTTTCCTGCGACAACGAGACCTCCTATATTGACGAAAACGGTGTGCTCCACTTCACGGGTGCGGGCTACATCAGCATCAAGCCGAAAAGTCAGACCGGCGGTACCCTCTATGTTCAGATGGAGGAAGACGGCGAGACCAGACTTCAGACGTTTGAAATTGATGTTGTTGAACAGCATACCTGTCGGGGAAGCAGGTGGACATCCGTTATAGAGCCCACCGAGGGCGAAAGCGGCTATTCCGCAATGCTGTGCGATACCTGCGGTGATGTTATCGAGATAAAGGAAGTAACAATCTGCACAGAGCACAGCTACGGCGAGTACGTTGTTGAGAGTGAGTTTGCCGAGGGTGAATACGGTCTCAAGTACAGAGAATGCAGTCTGTGCGGAAACAGAAAGTACAAATTTATTACAACCGCTGCTGAATTTGAGCTGAGAGAGGGCAGTGAACTTGTTATGTCGAATAACACTGTCAAGAACATTCCGGCAAAGACGACGGCAGGGGAGCTGAAGGCACAGTTTGAGAACAAGACTCTTGAGGTAAGAGACTCCTTCGGAAATGCAGTTGCCGATGATGCCATGGTAGGTACGGGATATATTCTCGCCATCATGGATGAAAACGAAGCGGCAGCAGAGCTTGGAATCGTCGTAAAGGGTGACATGACAGGCGAAGGCGTGGTGAACATCGACGATGCACTGGCACTGTTCCAGTACAGTATGCTTCCCGATACCTACCCCACCATTTATCCCCTTGATGACCTCGACTTTACGAAGGATGGGGAAGTGAATATCGATGATGCACTTCTGCTGTTCCAGTACAGTATGCTTCCCGATGTATATCCCATTGATTGACCACAGGATTTGCTGCAGCTTTAGCATCGGACGATAAAACATAATAATAAAAACACGGCAGGTGAATGAAGGAAGGAAACTTCCGTCAAAATTGCCGTGTTTTTTCGTTTGTCAAAGAAAGAATTTGACAGAATAATCGATTGAGATATGCGGAAACTTGTGGTATAATAAAGAATACTGATCAGAAATACATATCAATGTCACAAAGGAGAGTACCGTGTTTGATATGGCAGCCTCACTTATTCCGGGCAGAATGAAAAAAGTGGTTCGGTTGGTTGAAGATTTGAAGCGTTTGCTGTTTCCTCGAAGTTGTATCTTTTGCGGAAAAGCCTTGAGTGCAGAGAGCGAGGGATTGTGTGACTCATGTCGGGCATCCTTTCTTTCGGAGAGGGCGATCCTCTGTCCGAAGTGCGGAAGGAAAGCGGCATTCTGCACCTGCCCTGTGATGCATCTTGAAAGGGAGGTATTTCCGAAGGTATCGTTTGCCGTCAGCCGATTCTACAATACCGAACACAACTCCGACGTGGGGAAAATGACACGGGAGCTGATTCTTCGGGGAAAGCAGGAGAGCAGACAGGAGATTGCAGAACTGTTGGCAAAAGATCTGACCATCCGCGTGGAGGGAATACTTTATTGGAATGGTGAGGACAGGCGGGACTGGATCGTAACGTATGCTCCGAGGAATCCGGAAAACCTGCTGAAATACGGCTTTGATCATGGTAAGATCATTGCAGAAGCATTGGCAAAACAGATGGGCTGCGTTATGCTCCCCACTCTCTTTCGGCATTCGGGTAATATGCAGAAGGATATGGAGGTGGGGATGCGATACACAAATGCGGAGTGCGGTCTGTCATTAAGAAAAAATTCTGTTGCCGAGGGCGGAAAGTATATTCTTGTGGACGATGTGCTGACCACGGGTGCTACTATGTCTGCGGCAGCGAAGCTTCTTTACCTGTCCGGAGCAGAGAAAGTCCTTCCGGCGGCTGTGGCAAGGGCTGTGAGAATAGGGAAAAAATAAAAATAAAAGCGATCACTCAGTATTTTTTTCCTTCAACACGGACGGCGGCTTTCCGAAAGTTTTTTTGAACTGACGATAGAAGGTGGAATACTCACGAAAACCGTATTTCACCGCCGCGTCCCCTGCTGAAAGCCCCCTTGTCATTTCGTCGTGAGCAGCAAGGATTTTTCTTTCGATTATATACTGCTTCAGACCCGTTTTTATTTCTTTTGAAAAAATGTTCTGCAGATGGGAGCGCGACACATTGAATTGTTTTGCCAAAAGATCTGCGTCAAGATGTTCCTCAAGATGTGTGTTTATATATTGAAGTACGTTAAGAATCATCAGATGCCCTGTTCCTTCGTTGAATATGGGCACTCTTTCTATATAGCAGAGGCGGGTCACGATCTCCTGACAGATGCATTGCGCAATGCAGTGAAAGTCTTCCGTGTCGTACAGTTCGTACAGCTCATCAAGTTTATTAAAGAGAGAAAGCACTTCCGGTTCGTTTTCAATATTGAAAATCCGAGGCGGCTGAAAGAGTGTCTCCCTGTGTTTCAGATACAGCAGGCTGTCGTAGAATTGTATGACATAGTTTTCATATCTGGTGGCGGATTTCAGCAGCAGATAGTGAGGGATTCGCCGAGGAAGGAGGATCAGATCGTACGGCTTCAGGCGATACTGCTCCCGATCAATAAAAAAACTTGCATCTCCGCTGAGGAACAGGAGTATTTCACAGTAGTTATGGCTGTGGAGATAATATTCCTCCTGTTTTGGTTTTTCAACAACGGAGTGGGAGATCGCATATATGGCGTTGTCCATTTGAGAAACAAACATGGGAGATGCCTCCTTTCGATGATTCAATCTTCATATTGGAGAATTTTCCGTAAGGGAAATTCTCGGGAGTGGGGAGGTTCGATTACAATTCAAGCTGCACGTTATCCCCACTCAATAAATTCAAGCTGTAACTTTGGAGAATTTTCCGTAAGGGAAATTCTCGGGAGTGGGGTGGTTCGATTACAATTCAAGCTGTACGTTATCCCCACTCAATAAACTCAAGCTGTAACTTTGGAGAATTTTCCGTAAGGGAAATTCTCGGGAGTGGGGTGGTTCGATTACAATTCAAGCTACATGTTATCCCCACTCGATTTTATTATATCTTGTTTTCGTTTAAAATGCAATGTTTTTCGTGAAAGATACAATTCACATTGCAAATATTTTATGTTAAACTTGATTTGAAAGAGAAAATGAAAGGAATTGAATCAATGAAAAAGAAGTTTTTAAGTGCTTTGCTTGCTTCCCTGATGCTGCTTTCCTCTTTTACAGGCTGTAACACTGCACCTTCTGATGAAACGGAAAAGGTGTACGAGACAGAGGAGACAGAGGCGGCAGGGGAAACGGATGGGGCAGAGGAAGATGCCCCCATAAAGGCAGATGCATTGGTTTTGGTGAAGGACGGAGTGTCCGATTATGTGATCGTGCGAGGTGAGGAGGCATATGTCTCCGAGGTGACGGCATCCACGGAGCTGCAGGCTTATCTGAAGCAGATCACCGGGGTGGAGATTCCCATTGTAACCGACTCCGCCGAAGTCTCGGCGAAGGAAATCGTCGTCGGCAAGACCAACCGTGAAGCGGAGGGCGCGTTTGACAGAGACGAGCTGGGAACGGATGGCTTTGTCATCAGAACGGAAGGCGAAAAGCTGTACCTTGTGGGCGGAGAGCAGAGAGGTACCCTGTACGCGGTGTACGAACTGCTGGAAGCCTACCTCGGCTGCCGCTTCTATTCCGCAGAGATCGAGAAGATCCCCTCCCTTGATACCATCTCCCTCGACCCCATCGCCGAGGACAAGCAGATCCCCGTCTTCTTTGACCGTAAGATGGCATACATCGGGGATACCACGGGCACTCTCAGTGTAAAGTGGCGTCTTCCCTCTATATCCTGGGCAAGATGGGTACATACCTACTGGGATCTCGTGAACCCCGACATTTATTTCGAGGAGCATCCCGAATACTACGCCCTGAACGAAGCAGGGGAGCGTGTGAAGGATCAGCTTTGCCTCACCAATCCCGAGGTTCTCGCTATCGCCATCGAATCCACACGGAATATCCTCAACGCAGCCCCCCATGCCGACCTCATTTCCATTTCACAGATGGACAACCACGTCAAGTGCCTCTGCGAGAACTGCAATGCCATCAACGAGGCGGAGGGCTCCTACATGGGAACCGTGCTGAAGTTCGTCAACGATATCGCGGAGACGCTGGAGCCCGAATTTCCCGACGTCCTCTTTGAGACCATTGCCTACTTCTTTACGCGCAACATCCCCCGGGAAATGAAGCCCCGTGACAACGTAGTCATCCGCCTCTGCTCCATTGAGTGCTGCTTCAACCATCCCCTTGACGAATGTGAAAGCGGTTCGGGGCAGGGAGCCATGGTAGAGCAGAGCTTCGCCAAGGACATTGTTGAATGGGCTTCCATCACCGACAAACTCTTCATCTGGGACTACACGGTCAACTTTTACCACTATGGTGCACCTTATCCCAACTTCGACGTCCTTCTTGAAAACGCGCGCTTCTTCGCGGATAATAACGTCATCGGACTGTACGAATCGGGCAAGAGTGCAACCGAGGGATATAAGGGCGAGTTCCATGAGCTTCGCCTCTATCTCCTTGCCAAGATCATGTGGAACCCCTACATGACAGAGGAGGAGTTCTACGGTCACATGGACGATTTCCTTGAAGGCGTTTACGGCCCCGGCTGGACACATCTGAGAGCGTATATCGACTATATCACCGCCCTCACCGAGGATGAAAACGGGCACTTCGCTACCCTCACCGAGATGGAGCATATCTTCGACTTTGGTACCGCGGAGCAGCTGAACAACTTCAACACTGCATACCCAGAGGAGCTGACGGCAGACATGATCCGCGACTGGGAGAATGTGGACTGGACCGTGTACTGGAACTATTTCACCGACCTCCCCGAAACAAGCGAGGTAACGGAGCTCATCGCCAAGGGTCGGGAGTACTTCGACGCCGCTTATGAAATGGCGGAGACCGACGTACAGCGCGAGGGCATCGAGCTTTGCAGCACACAGCTTGACTACATGGAAGTCGTCCTTCTCATCAAGCGTCTGAACCTGGGCAATACCATCAAGGGCTACGGCGGCAATGCGGTCAGCAAGATCATCCGCAACTACTTCAAGGCAAATCCCGACGGGTTCACCGTAAAGGAACGGAACACCTACATCAACTCCATCGAGACTCTCGCAAGACAGCAGGCGGATGAGGTTTATCTCAGTCTGGCACAGCCCTTGTACGAGCAGTGGAGTGAGTATGCTCCCTTTGAGGTGTGGCTGAATACGCCTCTTGAAAGACTTCTGGAGCCTTTTGACACGGAACGATAAAAAATCTTGTATAATCTTATATAAAGGAAAGGTAATAAACCATGAAAAAACTTTTTTCCGTATTTCTCGCAGCCCTTGTTCTCACAGGATTGGCAAGTGCGGCATCAGCCTTTGAGAAGGGTACAGATTACGTTGTGATTGAGGAAACCGACCCTGCAAACTATGTGGCATTTGGCGAAAACTATCCTGGCTCCACATCCGCAGGGCTTCCCGAGTGCACAAGGGGAGAGCTGCTGAAGGGCACCGTTATTTCAGCGGTAAACAAGGACGGGGTGCACTGCTTCAACGGCGTCAGCGAAAACTACAACGCCTCCCGTGCCTATGACGGCGACATTATGACCTTCGCCTACCCCTTCAACACGGGAGTACAGTCCTGGATGGGCATCATGCTCGATCAGCCCTACGAGCTCACCGAGATTCGCATCTACGCAGCCCCCACATACGCAGTCAACGTTTACGAGCAGGCGATACAGGGCTCCAACGACGGCGTAAACTGGCACACCATCACATATTTCAGCGACCTCTCCGAGGCGGACGGCTACTATGTCCTCACCCCCGAGCCCCACGGCTATGCTGACACTGCGGATTACAGCGATTACTGGGTGGGCGGCGGATCCTACTCCATGTACCGTTATATAAACCTCAGCGGCGGTGTTGTCTACGGCGGTGCCGGTGAGATGGAGTTCTACGGTGTGGCAAAGGATGCATACGAGGCTGACGACAACGGCTTTGCTCCCTTTATTACCGTTGATTCGTACCTTAAAGATATCGAATTTACCGATGCGGTTTCCGTTTCCGTTGACGGCTCCCTTGCAGGTACCGTTATCGGCGCGGGCGGCGACTGGATGGGTCATGCGTATGCTCATGCCTTCGACGGCGACACCACAACATTCTACGACCCTGCCTGCACAGGCCCCGCCTGCTTTACGGGTATTTATGTGGAGGAGCCTACCGCAATCGGTGAAGTGCGCGTTCTCCCCGTTCTTGACCCGGACAATCCCGAGCGTATCGACCGCACAGAGACCTGCCGTTTCCAGGGCTCCGTGGACGGTGTAACATGGAACACGCTGGCTGTCATCGACGAAGCCGTTACTACCCAGGAATGGATCACAAGAAAGGTTGACGACACCACTGCGTACAACTATTTCCGCTATGTAAGTGACGGAACAAAGCACGGTGAGGCGGCGGAGCTCCTTCTGATTCCGGCAGATGCTGCGGCTGATTCTGCGGCTGATTCTGCGAAGACACCCTCCGAAGGGGAGATTGAAACCGCCCCCGAAACCTTTGATATGGGTATTGCGGCGGCAGTGGCTGCTGTGATCTCCGCTATGGGTTATGCGGCTGCAAGAAAGAGAAAGTAAGACGGGATTGACTTAATATTCCATACGAAAACAGGATGCCGACGGGATAAACGGTGTCCTGTTTTTTGCATATAAAAAGCGGAGGTCATCCCACATTCGGGACAGCCTCCGCATTGTATGTTTGCTTATAATACTTCAAACAGTAATCTGCCGCTTGCGATTTTTACAGCTCAAAAAGCTCTCTGGGATAGTTTGTAAGGTTTTCAGCCCCATCCTTTGTGACACGAACCACGTCCTCGATACGGATACCGTGCTTCTTCTCGTGGCTGCCGAGGAAGATATCCGCGCAGAAGGTCATGTTTTCGGCAAGATCATAGGTGGAGTCGGTTTCTACCCAGGGGGCTTCTCCTTCCATGAGTCCGTTTCCGTGGAAGGGGCCGTAGAGGTAATAGTCGCCGTAGCCCAGCTCATTAACAAGCTGCTTGTGGTAAAGTGCAACCTCACGGGCAGGCTTTCCTGCCTTCAGAGAGCCGATCATCGCCTCCTGGATCTTGTAGCCCGTCAGAATAAGGTTTTTCTGCTCGTCCGTTGCCTTGCCGAATACCACGGGACGGCCGATTGTGGACGCATATCCGCCGTATCTTGCACCGATCTGAAGGAAGGTAAGGTCTCCCTTTTCGATGACCTTGTGACGGGGACGGCTGATTGCCTGGTCGGAGCCGTCACCTGTAAGAACCCAGAGAGGATAGCTTTCGCGCTCGGCACCCAGCTCGTGCATTTTTCCGAGGGCGAGTCCCACCACCTGAGATTCGGTCATGCCCACCTTGATGTTGGCAAGAACGTAGTCCATGGTGGCATGGGTGATCTCGGCGGCGCGGCGCATACAGGCAAGCTCGTTTTCGGTCTTGTTCATGCGGAGCTTGTTCAGAAGATCGTCCGCCTTCTCGGGCAGAATAC
>SVSU01000065.1 GCA_015064135.1 Oscillospiraceae bacterium | reverse complement strand
CTGAGGTGAGTGGTTATTTTGATTGTAGAAATATTCGTCATACCCGAAAAGATCCAGATTCACCTCGCCCACAGAGTCGGGGTGGCATTTTTTTACACCGTTGACCTCAGCCGCATATTCATCGGAAGCGATAATATACTCAATAAGGGGTCTTGCAGCCGCGGTGTAGTGTATCCATGTACTGCGATAGGACGGGATGCCCACCTTCGGGATCTGGCCCCAGTCAAGGTCATAGCTGTCGTTTCTTGTTCTGATACGATAGGACTTCTCCTCCGTGGGGTACACCTCCGTAATGACGGGTACTCCGTTTTCGTAGTAGGAGACGGCGGTTTCGGCATAGTATTTCTCCATGTCATCATAATAGACCTCCGCCTCGCGCCGATATCCGACCAGGTATTTGTCCATATCTGCCGCCGTGTTCTCGTCTACGGCATACAGATTGTCTATTACACTCGTGTCATCCCAATATTCGGCGGTGTCCATTCCCGCAAGGTAATCACGGAGCATGGGAACCAGTGCCTCGATATCCTCCTCATCCGTGTATTCCACCGTCACTCCTCTGAGCGTCACCTCAAGGGAGCGCGTATTTTCCGCCGACAGGACACGCTCATTTAAGCCTGCCGCGTCATATACTGTAAAGGCGGAGAAGAGCACCATGACGGCTGCCATGATACCGAGCCCTTTCACGCCGCGGAACATGGAGCGAACGGAACGGTAAAGGATAACATTGGCGAGCATGAAGGACAGGAGCAGTCCGCAAAGGCCGCCGATGAAGACCCAGCCGCCGTCTCCCCCGGACATTGCGCCGAACAGGAGAATGCCGCAAAGGGAGCAGACGAACATGACCGCATATTTTATCACAAGGAACACGGGCTTCCAGATGATCGATGTGCCCGAGGTCTCGCTTTTACGCTTCATGTGGAGGAGAAGTCCGCCGAAGTAGAACAGCGCTGTGGGAATGAGCATCAGCACAACATAAACCCCGAAGCCGAGGCGCTCTCCCGTACCTTCCCCTGCCAGCCCTAAGATAATATCCGCCACGAATGTCACGGGGCAGAGCCACTTCACAAATCTGAAATCAAGATACCTGTTAATATCCAGGGTATCCATTCCCTGACCGACCGCCACGCAGACGAGGGCGTATACCGCAATGGGAAGGAATATGATAAGGCACATGATAAGGAATCTGAGCAGTCCAGTACCCGAAACCCCGGCGGCTGAAATTCCGATGGAGTAGAACAGGGCAAAACCGAGAATGCTCATTATGATCATCTGAACATAGAATATCCGCGCTTCGGGGGAATGGGGCATATTCATCTCAAGGAGAATGCGGGAAATGAGCACGCCCACAAACAGCGCCGCGGCAAAATAGATCGCCTTCACCCCGGTCTCCGTAAAAAACACCGTCCTTCGCGTAACGGGAAAGCTGTGGAAAAGCCCCACCGCCTGCTTGGAATTGACATAGCTGAGGGCGCTCATGGAGGCAAACACCGCAATGGCACAGGACACGATAAAGGTCAGCACGGCAGATATTATCAGGTATTCATCCGCCAGCGAAACCCTGTATTCGTATCGATCAAACGCCATCTCGGAAAATTCGCTCACAAACACGACAGTGGGCAGGACAACGGCAAGGAGCATCAGAATAATGTAAAAAACAAGATGCTGCCAGCCGCTTTTTAAGGTGTAATTAAAATATGTTTGAGTGTTTCCTGCTGAATTTTTACGCAAACTCATAGCCTTTTTCCTCCATTTCCGATATAAAGATCTCCTCAAGGGTGAGGGGGATAAATTCCATGAAGAGAGGGGACAGCCGGTTTATCTTCTCCGAAAGCTCCGCCTCCTCACCTCTTGCGATCACGGTGAACAAACTGCCCCGTCGCTCAAGGGAGATGGGATCAAGCTCTCCGAGCACTCGCTCCGCCTCATCGCAGGCATCTTTTTCAAAGGACACCTGGATCTTATGCATGATGGTCTTTGCTTCGTCAAGATCGCGCTCAAGCACCAGCTCTCCTTTATGCAGAAGCCCGATGTGGTCGCAGATGTCCTCCAGTTCACGGAGGTTATGGGATGCCATGACGGCACACAGTCCGTACTCTGCCACGTCCGCCGCCAGGAGCCGCTTCACAAACTGGCGCATGACGGGGTCAAGGCCGTCGAAGGTCTCGTCGCAGAACAGGTATCTGGGTCGGCAGGACATTCCGATAAGGATGGAGACCTGCTTCTGCATACCTTTTGACAGGGTGGAGATTTTTCTCGTTTCATCCAGACCGAACATTTTGAGCAGTTCTTCATATCTTTCGTCGGAAAAATTGGGATAGACACTCTTGTACATCCGCTTCATATCGGCAATGGTACAGTGTGGAATAAAGTATTGGTCGTCGGATAAGTAAACGATATCACGCTTTACCGTTGTGTTCTCCCAAACGGGCTCTCCGTCGTAGGACACATCGCCGCAGTCCGGCAGATATATACCCGTGAGAATGCGGATCAGGGTGGATTTACCCGAACCGTTTGAACCGATGAGACCGAAGATGGAGCCGTTTTCGATGCACAGGTTTACATCGTTCAGACTCCGTATTTTGTCGAAATTTTTAGTTATGCCGCTGATTTTTATCATACGTCCTCCTCCTTGCCCTTCTCTGCTCTCCACGCACTCTGCGCCATGGCTTCAAATTCGCTTCTTGTAATGCCGATCTCAGCAGCACGCGCCGCCATAAGTGCCAACTCGTCACGCATTTTTTGCTTCTGTCGCTGCATCAGGTCGTCTGTCTTTGATGTAACAACGCTTCCTCTGCCGGGCAATGTGAGGATAACGCCCTGTCTTTCAAGCTCAGAATATGCCTTTTGTATGGTGTTGGGGTTTATTCCGAGCTCCCGCGCCAGGCTTCTGACAGACGGCAGCTTTTCGTCCGGCAAAAGCTCGCCCTGAAGGATCAGATCCCTTACATTATCGACAAGCTGTTCCCAGAGCTGCTTTCTGTCTCGCAGATCCACGGTGATCAATCCCATAATACCGCACTCCTTCCCTTTTTTATGTATCTCAACAAAGATAATCCGTGTTGTCTGTTTATGCTGTACTATTTGTGTTAGTACAGTTAGAGTATAACATATGTTTTTGTGTATGTCAAGGGGGGTGAGGAAATTTTTTTGTGGAGGACGGAGTGACTTCAAGTCGTTTGTTGGTTTTTTCATAATCGTTACTGTATATCCCAACCCCCTCCCCCTTCCCCCTTGCATTTTTTTCATATTCATGTATAATATAATACACACCCCAAAACAACTATCGGAGGATGTAATGCCAAGACACTACCAAAACTTCATGCGGATCCTGACAAGCGACACCCCGGGTGAACCCACCCTGTTTGAGCCGTTTATCAACAGAAAAATCGCTGAACAGCTGATCTGGCGGCGAGGCGAGCATTTGTGGAGCACACCGGAGAGCTACATCGAAACCCTCGTCTCCCTCGGCGAATGCACAGGCTCCGACGTGATCACGGCAGACACACGCCTTTTTGAAGATCAGCTCACCGCCTTGTACCGCGCGATTTACAAAACAGCCGACGATACGCTCCGTTTTGTCACCCTGTGCCGCACAGCGGAAGCCGCACGACTGGCAGACAAATGCGGCGGAGTATGTGCGGTGGGTGTGTTCGGAGAAGCGCGCTCAAAGAAGCCCATGATACGCATGGATGGCCGCCTGACCGATGCCGTCAAAAGCGGATGTGCCGGCTGGTTTGCTCCACGGGATGCGGAACGGTACTGGAACGAGGCTTCGGATTACATCGCTGTTCTCGGCGGATTGGGCGCGGACTACATTTCTTCAACGGGACCGGCAAGCATACACAAACGGTGTGAGTGCATATACCGCGTTACAGATAACCGACGGTATGCCCTCGGAAGCGGCGGCTGTCTCACAGAGGAGCATTATCTTGAGCTTATTTCCCTCCTCGGGGTATATAAAAAGTACAAATATTGAAAACGCGGCAGATTTGAGGGGTGAATTATAAATTTATTATGAATTTACCTCCGTAATCCTTGAAACGGAGACGAAATTGTTATATAATAAAGAGAATTCCAAATTTTTCATAAGGAGAAAGCTATGTTCTATCTTACAACAGATGCGGCAGGAGCAGCAGGCGGTGCACAGGCGATCACGACCGTTTTTATGCTTGTTGCCATGATCGCAATTTTCTATTTCTTCATGTACAGACCCCAGAAGAAGCAGGAAAAGGAGACCGCCGACATGAGAAACAACCTGAAGGTCGGTGACGAGATCACCACCATCGGCGGAATCATCGGCAAGATCGTTTCCATCAAGGAGGAAACCGCCGTTATCGAAACAAGCGGCGAGCGCAACAAGATCCGCATCCTTCTCAGCGCAGTCCGCAACGTAGACGTTCACGCAGAAGATGCTGACTAATGAGTGGGAATAAGCTGCTGTTTAAATCGTAAGCGAACTGTCCCACTCCCGAGAATTTCCCTTACGGAAAATTCTCCAACGAATAGACTGAATTTATTGAGTGGGAATAAGCTGCTGTTTAAATCGTAAGCGAACTGTCCCACTCCCGAGAATTTCCCTTACGGAAAATTCTCCAACGAATAGACTGAATTTATTGAGTGGGAATAACGTGCGGTTTTGCCTGACAGCCTGCTCGCATATTCCCTTCCCCTTCCGAATATAATGGATACCGAAACATTACATTATTCGGAGGCATCTATGAAAAACAAAATATCTCACAAAGATCCCTCGTCCAAACAGGGGCACGGGATCGGAATTGCCGCCGCTTGCCTGAAAGCACAGTTGGCGGTTTTTCTTTCTGCACTCATCCTTCTCCTTATCTTCTCCGCCATCGCCTCATCCATGGAGGACCCCGACAGCGTTCTTCGTCCCCTTGCTTTATGCGCACTGTTCCTCAGCACCTTCTCGGGGGGATTTTACGCCGTTCGCAGGTCGGGAGACGGGCTTCTCGCAGGGGTCTGCTCGGGAGTTGTATCG
This sequence comes from Oscillospiraceae bacterium, assembly GCA_015064135.1. Lineage (GTDB taxonomy): Bacteria > Bacillota > Clostridia > Oscillospirales > CAG-272 > UMGS1696. The sequence goes on along the minus strand of SVSU01000065.1, from coordinate 7,001 downwards.
GCGGTGCTCGTTTTTCTCCTCTCCCTCCTTCCCGTTTATGACTCGGACGCTGTTCTGTCGGGGAACCTTCTCATGTATCTGTGCATGACAGCCTCATCGGCGGCAGGGGCGGTGATCGGAAAACGCCGAGGCGGGAATCCCCGAGGGAAAATGCGCGCGGTAAGGGGAAAAAGATAACACATTGAATGCCCCCTTTCCCTCCCCTTCTATATTTCACCCCTTCCGAATATAATGGATTGAGCACGAAAGCCTCATGAAATGATTCGGAAGGTTTTTTTATTATGAACATAACACTTTCACAAAACCAAAGCTTGAAAAAAACACAAACGGACGCCTCTCCCGTAAAGATCAGTCTTACAGGCGGTCTGACTGAGGAACAAGCGGAGACCTCACGGCAGCTCCACGGTTCAAATACCTTCACGAAACGGAAGCAGGCGGGTTTTATCAGAAAATTTTTCACAAATCTCAATGACCCCATCATACGAATCCTCATTGCCGCCATGCTTGTGAACATCCTTTTTATGATGAACGATATCAACTGGGTGGAAACCGCCGGAATCGGCTTTACCGTTCTGGTTTCCGCCTTTGTCTCCACCCTGTCCGAGCATTCAAGCGGTGCCGCCTTTGACAAACTCTATCGACAGCTGGGAGATCGGCACTGTACTGTTATCCGAGGCGGAAGAGAGGTCTCTCTGCCGCTGGGCGACATTGTTGCATTTGATCTTGTGAAGCTGCGCCCGGGGGACATCGTTCCGGCAGACGGCTATCTCATTCGCGGCGCCCTCTCCGTGGACGAATCCCCTCTCACGGGAGAAAGCCGAAGTGTGAAAAAATCCCCGGATGCGGCGCAAATCGGAAGAATCCGCCAAGGCGCACTGTCCTTCGATTCCGCACCTGCTTCGGGAGACTGCTCCGCCCTTTTCAGGGGAAGCTCCGTGGTTTCGGGAGACGGGATAATGCTTGTGTGCAAGGTGGGGGACCGTACCTTCTACGGTGCCATCGCCGCGGAATTGCAGGGGGAGGAGTCCCAAAGTCCTCTCAAAGCCCGGCTGACAAAACTGGCAGGCACCATCAGCAAAATCGGCTATGTCTCCGCCGGCGCCGTTGCGCTCATCCACCTGTTTGACGCCTTTCTTCTCGACTCGGGCATGAACCTCGCTGTGGCTGCCGAACGGATGGGGGACATACGATTTGTCGCTTCCGAATGCCTTTCCGCCTTCACCATGGCAATTTCGGTCATCGTGGTTGCCGTGCCCGAAGGACTGCCCATGATGATCACGGTGGTCCTGTCATCCAATATGAAGAAGATGATGCGGAACAATGTGCTGGTGAAAAGACCTGTGGGCATTGAAACGGCAGGCTCCCTCGACATCCTTTTCACGGACAAAACGGGAACCCTGACCACGGGAAAGCTGAGGGTTCGGGAAATCAGGACGGCGGAGCGATCCTTTTTCTCCCTTGATGAGCTGAAGCGTTCCGCCTCCGATCTTTCGCTTCTTGTGGAGGGAGACCGCCTGTGTGCCGCCGACACGGGAAATGCCACCGATCGCGCCATACGGTCTTTTCTTGCCGTGAAAACCTCCTCCGTCCCCGATGACAGGATCCCTTTTGATTCCGCAAACAAATATGCCGCAGCCCTCAGCGGAGAACGCTTCATCATCCGAGGCGCACCCGAGTACCTCCTGCCCCTGTGCACCCACTATTACAGTGCCGAGGGAAGACCCGTCCCTCTCACCGTCGGTATGAGGGGTATGATTGAGGAAAAACAGCGAGAATATGCGGAGAAAAGCTGCCGCATTATTCTGCAGGCTGTGGGGATGCGTGCGGATTTTTCAAAACTGAAAACAGGGGGACTCTGCGGCATTTCCCTTACCTTCCATGCCCTTTTTGTTCTCGGCGACGAGATACGGAAGAATGTTCCAAAGGCAGTAAAAGAATGCCGAAATGCGGGAATGCGGATCGTTATGATGACGGGCGACAATGAACGGACGGCGGCCGCCATCGGCGGAGAAACGGGCATCCTCTCACCGGGCTACGCCTTCTTCGACCCGAAAAGGAAAATCGACTCCTATGCCGCATCAAAATCCGATCTTGTTATAACGGGACCTCAGCTCGCCGCCCTTTCGGATGATGACGTCACCCTGCTCCTTCCCCGAATCGCGGTCATCTCCCGTGTGACACCGACGGATAAGAGCAGGCTTGTGAAGCTGGCGCAGTCCATGGGCAGTGTGGCAGGCATGACGGGAGACGGGATCAACGATGCGCCTGTTCTTGCGGCGGCGGATGTGGGCTTTGCCATGGGAAGCGGAACCGATGTGGCAAAGGAAGCCGGGGACATTGTGATCACCGACGATAATTTTGTCTCCATAACCCGTGCGGTGCTGTTCGGTCGGACCATATTTGAAAGCATCAGAAAATTCATTGTTTTTCAGCTTACCATGAACCTCTCGGCAGTGGGTGTCTCCCTCCTCGGCCCCCTCTTCGGCATCGACCACCCCGTAACCGTGGTTCAGATGCTGTGGGTCAACATCATCATGGACACCCTCGGTTCCCTTGCCTTTGCCGGGGAGCCCTCCCTCGCGGAATACATGAAACGCTCTCCCGTAGGGCGCAGTGAGCCTCTCCTGACCTCCTCCATGATCCGTCAGATCCTCTTCTCGGGGGTCTACACCGTGGGGCTTTGTATGCTCTTTCTCATCTCTCCGCGGATCCATCAGCTCTTCGGCAGAGGGGACGGCGTATATTTTCTCACCGTTTTCTTCGCCCTGTTCATCTTCTGCGGCATTCTGACCGCCTTCAACACCCGTACTCCGCGGATAAATCTGCTGGCAAACCTCGGAAAAAACAAGGCGTTTCTCGTGATAATGCCTGCCGTTGCCCTGATACAGCTGATGATTATTTATTTCGGCGGCGATGTTTTCCGCACCGTTCCCCTCGGCATAAGGGAGCTTCTTCTGACCGCCGCCTTCGCTTTCACCGTGGTCCCAACAGATATGCTTCGCAAACTTATAATAAAAGAAAAGTAAACTCCCCATCGTGGGGGATATCATGCTTTGTTCCGATTCTTTGCAAGGGGCGTATATAACAGCCCCTTTTTTATTTGATTCATTGCGCGGCGTCGGATGGGCGAAAACGGTTGACAAAAGAAAAAACATATAGTATAATGTAATCAATTATGCATGGTCGAAAGATTCATACATCACCAAAAACACGGGAAGGGCAGATTGATGAGAAAGATTTTCAATAAATATTTCGCTTGCATCGGACTCATGTGCATCATGCTCGTGTGTATTTTCCTCGGCTTCCGTTCTGTCAAAACCGAGCCGATTCACTTTGTCATAGAAACCTCGGACAGTGTCCAGAAAATTTCCGTTTATGACGGCGGCGACGGATTTCACTACGTTTTCCTCCCCTCCTATGCGGAGCTTGATATGCTGTCCGTTTCTCTTGCCCCCGGGGTCAGCGCCTCCATCAACAATGTTCCCCTCACATCAGAAACAGATTTTTCCGAACTTTCCCTTGAAACGCCTTATGCCTACAAAATCAAGGGGCAAAAGGACGCCGCAATCCTGTTTTACCGTTCCCAAAACACCGCATCCGTGGATATCGTTACCGCTTCGGGAAGTATGCGATATGTGCACAGCGAAAAAGGCAACTCCGAATTTGCCACGGTTGCCGTCTATTCGTCCGACGGACAGGTGGACTGTGTTGACCGCGAGGGTCAGATCCGCGGAAGAGGAAACGCCACATGGACTTATTACGAGAAAAAGCCCTATCTTATAACACTCTCCTCGGACAAGCCCGTTCTCGGCATGGAATCCGCCTCAAAGTGGGTGCTTCTTGCCAACGCTGTGGATGAAACCAATCTGAACAACAAGCTGGTCCATGATCTTGCCGAGGAATGCGGCTTCTGCTGGATGCCCGACTGCCGCTATGTGGATGTTTATCTGAACGGCGAGTACAACGGGCTCTATCTCCTTTTTGAAAAGGTGGAGGTGGGCGAGTCTCGGCTTGCTCTTGATGCAGAGGACGCTTTTTTGTGCAAAAACGAGCACATATCCCGTGCGGATTCCCTTGCCAATCCCTTTTTGACCGATGCCGGCAGAATGGTTGAGGTCAATATCCCCGAAAACGGTGTTTATTACGATATGGAAAGGGTTCACGGTCTGATCAATAAAATGGAGAGTGAAATTCTCTCAGGCAATGACCTCTCCTCCTCTGAAATTCTGGATCTTGATTCTTGGGTATACAAATACATAATCGACGAAACCTTTGCCAACCACGATGCCGATCAGGCAAGCAGTTATTTTTACTACACGGGGGACATTTTTAAGGCAGGCCCCCTTTGGGATTACGACAGGACCCTCGGCAACAACAACAGAACCCGTTACCCCACCGCCTATATCGCAAAATCCCTCCTGCGCTCCGACACCATGCCCACCATGTACTACGATGCCCTTGTAAAAAACAGCTCCTTCAGCGAAAGAATGACCGAGATCTGGCGCGACACCGTCCTTCCTCTCCTTGAGGAAATGATCGACCGCGGCATTGCTGAGACGGCATCGGAAATTGAAGCCGCATCACGCATGAACAGCCTTCGCTGGCGTACCATGTTCGAGAGACTTCGTGAAACGGGCGATGTTTTCCCCATGTCCCCCTCGGATATTCGGGATTACCTCAGCAGGAGAGTGGAATTTCTCAGCGATGCATGGATAAACGGCACGGAATACTGCACCGTCCAGTTTGAGGTGCGCGACGGTACGTCCTACCTGAACGTTTCCGTAAAGAAGGGTGAGCTGCTTGACACCGCCGATTACGACCTCCTCGATTTCGCCCTCTACGATATGCCCGAGGATTCCCTCTGGTATGTGGATGCCACGGGTGAACCGATGGATTTCACAAAGCCCATCACGGAGGATATGATTCTTACCGCCGCACCCAATTTCGGAACCGCAAATGATGCGCGCCTTTCCTTTGCAACGAAGGATCTCATTGCCATCCTTTGTGTTGCTGCGTTTGCCGTTTTCCTTACGGCGGCACTCATTACGGATATCCGAGCAAGGAGCATGGAAAGGAGGAGCTACTGTGTCGGAAAAAGAAAATAAATACCGCCACGAGTTTAAGTATGTCATCAGCGCCGCACAGATCCCGTATCTGCGGAATCAGATCCGACCTTTCATGCGACCCGACCCTCACGCAGGGCCCGATGGGATATACAATATCCGAAGCCTCTACTTTGACGATCAGTTCAACGGATGTTTTCTGGAAAACGAAAACGGTACGGACCCGAGAGAAAAGTTCCGAATCAGAATCTACAACCATTCATCTGAGAGGATCTCGCTGGAATGCAAGCGGAAGGAGCACGGAAAAACGCTGAAAACCTCCTGCCTCCTCACAGCTGAGCAAACCCTGCGCCTCATGAACGGGGAGGTTTTGGCGGAAGATGAAATTGTCTCCTCTCCCCTGCTCCGAAAGTTTACTCTGCAGATGAAAATGCGAAGGCTTCACCCCGTCACCATCGTAGAATACGACCGAATCCCCTACATTTACAAAAACGGAAATGTAAGAGTCACCTTTGACACCAACATCTGCGGTTCTGCCGCAACGGAGACTTTCCTCGATGCGAGCATTGCCAAAAGGCCCATCATGCCGGCAGGTCAGCATCTGATGGAGGTGAAGTTCGACGAATTTCTTCCCGACTTCATTTACAACAGTCTTAACCCCTGCGGTTTCAGGCAAACCACCTTTTCAAAATTCTATTTATGCAGAAAATTTACAATGATATAAAGTGACAAAGAGGTATTGTTATGACAGATATTTTCAAAAAATCATTCCTTGAGGGATTCATGGCGGCGGATATTGATATTTATTCCGCAGGAGTGGCATTGGCGCTGAGCTGTTTTGTCTCCCTCTACATTTTCGTGATCTACCGCATCATGACGAAAAAGACTTTTTACTCAAAGAGCTTCAATGTTTCCATGGCAGGCATCTGTCTCATCACCTCTGCCATTATTCTCACCATTCAGTCAAGCATCGTTGTTTCCCTGGGTATGGTGGGTGCCCTTTCCATCGTCCGTTTCAGAACCGCCATCAAGGACCCTATGGATCTGATGTTCCTCTTCTGGGCAATCGCAGGCGGCATCATCTGCGGCGTAGGGCTTGCCGAGATCGCCTTTATCCTCTGTATCGTACTCACGGTGCTTATCCTTGTGCTCAATGCCCTCCCCGTTGCAAGAGCGCCTATGATTCTTGTGGTGAACACATCCGACACAAAGGCGGAGGACGCTGTAATGGAGGTTGTTCGGAAATACGCAAAGCACCCTGTGGTAAAGTCGAGAAATATGTCAAAGGCATCCCTTGAAATGATTGTGGAGCTTCGCACATCCGAAGGCAGCACACTGGTGCAGGAGGTTATGGCTCTTGAGCCTGTTATGACAGCTTCCCTCCTCTCCCACGACGGTGAAGTTACATTCTGATTTTGCACATACATACAACAACAGCAGGAGTAGGGCTTATGCCTCATTCCTGCTGTTTCTGTATTTCTTTATATTACGGACAAAAAAACAGCAGTGACACTCATGTGAGCATCACTGCCGATGGTGCGAATGGCGATACAGAACTTTTTGAAAAAAACAGTAATATCAATGGTTTTGAGACTTTCGGACAACAAATTTTCTTGCTTTTTAACTTCATAAAACCCTATATATTCAAGGCGATTGTTGAAAACGGTCGCCTTTTTCTATACCCAAAAGACCCTATCAAAAAATGTATTGATTAGGGTGTAAAAACCGCCGTTTGTTCCTCTGTGCCCTGCGTTCCGTGATGGGCGTGGGTGTTTTCCTATGCGGAAGATAACGGAGGGATACAGACGGCGAAAACACCGAAAAACAACACTTTCAAATTTCATAGGAAGGAGGTATCAGGTATGGCAGTTTTCAGAGTTGAGCGAAACACGGGCTACACCGTTATGAGCAACCACCACTTACGCAATAAGGCTTTGA
>SVSU01000064.1 GCA_015064135.1 Oscillospiraceae bacterium | reverse complement strand
CTCAGGCTGCTCGGTATTTTCGGGATCCTCGGGCTGCTCAGGCTGCTCGGGATTTTCGGGATCCTCGGGCTGCTCAGGCTGCTCGGGATTTTCGGGATCCTCGGGCTGTTCGGGCTGCTCGGGATTTTCGGGATCCTCGGGATTTTCGGGCTGCTCGGGCTGCTCGGGATTTTCGGGATTTTCGGGCTGTTCGGGCTGTTCTTCATTTACCGCATTGAACTCCACGGTGAAGGAATTTCCGCCCAGCTTGAAGGTCAGTGTATGCTTACCGAGTTCAAGCTCATCTGCAAGGGTGAACACGATTGTGTTGTTCTCGCCGAAGGAAGCTTCAGAGCCTTCTGTGTCGATCTTCTCTCCGCCCTTCTTGATCTCAACCAGGCTGAGGGAGGATTCCGCAAAGTCGGACGCTTCAAAATCGGGGGTTACTACGATGGTATTGCCGGAAGCGGATACCTCAAAGGATGCAGCACCATCCGCGAGAATGTGTGTTACCTCGCCGTTGTTCACAACGAACTCGATGTTTGTCATATAAAGGTCACGGAGCTTCTTTTCAACAAGCTTGAATTCCTCGTCCTTTTCATCCTTTTCGATGTCAAAGATCTTCACGTCGTCAGCCAGTGTAAATGTTGCGCCGTCAACGGTTACTGTACCTGCGGTGTAGCCTGTCACAAAGCCGTTTGTCACATGATTGGACGCTTCGTTTGTGATGCAGTCGTCGGTACCGGTTCTGTAATCGCCGCCGATGTTCAGGTTAGCGTGCTTGGAAAGTCTTGTTTCGATCTTGCCCGTCATGAAGTTGTAAACAGTGTATTCGATATAGTTCACACCGTCCTCAACCACAGCGCCGTCGATGGAGAGGATGCGGACGAACTCTGCGTTCAGGTTGTAGTTGCCGAGGGAGCCGTCGGAGATATACAGGTAGCGGAGGGTTTCCACACTGCCTGCCTCGTTGTCGAAGATTGCTGTTACATTCGCGCCGTCGTTGATTGTGAAGGTGGAGTTGTATGCACCCACTCTCTCATACAGCTTGCCGTTGTCCTTTACCACGATGATTGTCTCCTTATCGGTTACAAACTTCACGGAGGACAGGCCGCTGACAGATGCATCAGCTTCTGCTTCGCCGTTCTTCACGGTGTAGTAGTTCTTGCCGTTCAGCTCAATTTCAGTGCCGTCTGCTTCGCCGATGATATACGCCAGCTCGTCTACTCCGCCGCTGTTCTGAACAAACTTATCGCCGCCGGAGAGGATGATGCCGTCCTCGATTTCCGCTTCGATGAGGGTATATTCGTCACCGGCTACGGTATATCTGTACACCTTGCCTTCTTCCACATTGTTTGCGGATACGAACACATTCTTGCTCTTGCCGTCAACGAACACGGTTGCCACATACTTGAAGCTGCCGTCCTCGTAGATTCTCTGGGAATCGCTCTCTGCAACCAGATACTTGCTGGAAGCTGTTTCGCTGACACCTTCATCAACGGCTACAACTGCATCCTGCCAGATTACAACAGATGCCTTCTTGCCGAGGGTAAGCTGTTCGCGGATGGAGGAGGCTGTGATGCCTGCCGCTTCGTTTCCGAGGGTGAAGGTCTTGTCGTCAATCTTTACGGAATTTGCCGTGATACGCTTTACGGTGCCGTCAAGGATGGTGAGAACTTCTGCAATCTCAAGATCAAGGTTCTCTTCGTTGAAGTAGTAGAGAACGTAGTCGCCCTCCTCTGCCTTCTGATCGTTGCGGAAGCCGCCTGTCAACTCGTCCTCGGTAAGTCCGTCTGCCAGGTTGATTGCGCCGTCCTCGTCAATTTCAAGCACGTCAAACTCAAACACCTTGATAATACCGCGGTTTGCGATTTCCGCGCCTCTGTCGAAGGTGAGAGTTATGCGGTAGAAGCCGAGGAGCTCCTTCAGTTCTTCAACAGATTCCACAAGCTCGAGCTCGCCGTCGTCGTCATATGCGTAGAGCATCAGCTCATGGTCGTTGGTGGAAAGCTCGTCGGAGTATTCCTCAACAAGAGTATACTTGACGCCGCCGATTTCAACAAGGTCCTTCTTTTCGTCGATCTCAGCCTTATCGAACACCTCAGCCTTGCTCATCTCCACTGCGGAGAGGACGCTTGCCTTGCTGCCGTTTGTCTGATAGATAATTCTGAAAAGATCGCCCAGTCTGCCGTCAGCGCTTCCCTTCAGCGCCATATCCGCAAAGGGCACGGTCATATAGGAAACCTTGCCTTCATGGTCGGTGCATCTGAGGGTTACATAATCGTTCTTCACTACGGTGTCGCCGTCGATGCTGTAATTGTTTGTTGCAACGATAACAGCGTCTGCCATTTCGTAGCCGAATACTTCCTCAATAATGGAGGTGGATTCGTAGTACACGTTGCCGTTGCCGGTTGTCTTCTGGATCAGGTACTCGCTTGTCATTGCATTATAGAGGATCACCGCTGTCTCACCTCTTGTGAGTGTGTCGGTGTAGCCTACATTTTCAAGACCGCGGTCCAGACCCAGCTTGATTGCGGCGTTGATATAGCTCCAGGGGTAATTGTCGTTCATCTTATCGTTGTCCTGACCGAGAGCACGAACCAGCATGGTCATTGCATCCTGAAGGGTAATTCCGCCCCTCGGCTCAAATTCGGTCGCGCTTGTGCCGAGGATATATCCGGCAGCATTTGCCCAGGAGATGGCACCGTTGTAGTAAGGCTCGTAAAGGTCGGTGAACGCTGTTGTATTCACGCGGCCTGCATCCTCCTTGTTCAGCATCAGTCTGAACATGAGCATCGCCATCTGTTCTCTGGTCACTTCTTCATCGGGGGAGAACTCATTTTCGCTCGTGCCCTTGATAATACCGATGTCAGCAAGAATGCTGATCTCCGTCTTTGCGGTGTTGTCATCCTTTACATCGTCAAAGTCCTTTGCAAAAATCGCTGTTCCGCTTCCGGCAAGCATCAGTGCCGCCATAGAGGAACAAAGGATTTTCTTGAAACCGTTCATTCGTTATACCTCCTTGGTATGTCTCAATGGTTTTAAGGAATCGCCGCCAATTTCACGGCATTCCCTTATGAGTGGGACGCTCTTCGTCCTCGGCAGATGTTCTCTCACTTCCGCCGTGACCATATGATATCACATCAACCTACTAAAGTCAACGGTTTTAGGGCAGATGCAACAATTCTGTAATCTGATTTAATCCCAAATTCATTATTTTGTATAAGTTTTCCTAAAAAACGGCATTTTTCGCATAGATAATTCCTTTTTTGGAAAAAGCGCCTTTTAAAAAAGGGCAAAAAAGTGCAGCCCAATTTTTTGAGCCGCACTTCACACTTGTTTTGTTTGGGTTTATTTCTTTTTGAATTCCACGCCGTCGAGGAAGATGCTGTCGCCCTTCGCCTCAAAGGCGTATTCGTATACAAAATCCTCTTCGCCCGTCTCCAAGCCCTCGGTATAGAGCAATGTTTCGGACAGGATGAGCTTTCCGTCCTTGACCTCCCAGTTCATCTCATCAAAAGAGAATGCTCCGTACTGAACGCCTGTTACGGCATCCTCGGTAAAGGTCAGCTCGGTCAGTCCCAGTTCGATTCTCGGATTTTCCTCAACGCATACATATCTGCCCTCAAGATCAGCTCCGCCGCACGCTGTAAGGACAGCCGCTGCGCTGAGAGCCGCAAGAAGGATTGCAATTTTCTTTTTCATTTAAATAACTCTCCCATCAAACGAATCTGAATTTTTCAAATCCTATTTTAGTACAAAAGTTTTGAGGGAGTCTTAGGGGGTGCTTTTCCAAAAGTGCCCCCTGACAACTCCTTACTTAGTAATGGTGATCTTGTTGATAACGCCTGCCTTGTCGGGGTCGATGCCGCGAACGATGGTCATCTTGCAAGCGAGCATCTGGAACAGGAGAACGCTGATGAAGGGAGTTGTCAGCTCAGATGCGGTCTTAGGCAGGATGAAGCCGCGAGTTCCCTCGAGAACGCACTTTTCGTCGTTTGTAACAACGAGAACGTCTGCCTCAACGCCGATGAGCTTCTTGATGATCTCCGCGGAGTCACCTTCTGTTGCACCCTCGGGGCAGATAACGAACACGGGGTCGCCGGGCTTGAGCTGTGCAATGGGGCCGTGGTGGAAGTCGGAGGTGGGGTAGCCCTTCATCTTCAGCTTGTTGGTCTCAAGCATCTTCAGCGCACCCTCAAGAGCGATGGGGTAGGAGATGCCGCGCGCCAGCAGCACGCCGTCTGTCATATTCCGGTACTTTTCGGCAAGAGCCTGAACCTCGTCCATCTTTGTGTCGAAGAATTCCGTTACCTTTGCAGGTACTTCACGAAGCTCGCTGAGGAACGCATCGTTCTCTGACCATCTTGCGGCAAGGAGAGCGAGGGACATCATCTGTGTTGTGAAGGTCTTTGTTGCGGCGATGGAATTTTCCTGACCGCATCCGCAGAAGATATGGTACTTTGCTGTCTTTGCAACGGGAGAATCGGGGTTGTTTGTTACGGCAACGGTAATGTTTCCGTCCTCGTTTGCGCTTTCGATAACGGAGAGAACGTCCTCTGCCTTACCGGACTGGGAAACGCCTACAACAAGTGTGTGCTTGAATGTAATCTTTTTGCCGTACTTTGTGAATACGGAAGGGGTTCCGAGAGCGCAGGGGATGCCGGCAAGAATGCCGAAGAGGTACTGGGCGTAAATGCAGGCATGGTCGGAGGTGCCTCTTGCCGCAAAGTAGATATTTGTTACTCCTGCAGCCTTCGCGTCGGCTACGATCTTGTCGATCACCTCGATATTGAGGTCATACACTCTGGCAAGAGCCTCGGGCTGTTCTCTGATTTCCTTTTCAAGATTGATCATCATTGGTCTAAACCTTCCTTTATCTTATAATAATATTGACATGGATTAAATGGGGTTCGCTTTTATATTAAATTGAGATTTTTCAGAATAAATATGCCGAGGAACATGGTAAACGCACACATGACCGTGGTGAGAAGGAGGATCTGCGCCGCAAGGTCGTGGTCGTTTTCCATATTTTTCGCCATAATGTAGCTGGAAACCGCGGTGGGTGCGCCGAAAAGGATCAGCACAACGCCGAGGGATTCGCCACGCAGTCCGCAAAGTGCCGCCGTCACCACCATAACACAGGGGAGAAGAACGGTCTTTATCACGCTTGAACAGACAGCGAGCCCTGCCCTGCCTCTGAGACTCTCGGGCTTGAAATTGGCGCCGAGGCAGATGAGAGCAAGGGGAGTTGCCAGATTTTCCGTATAGGTCAGGCTTTTTTCAAGGATCACGGGGAGTCTGATCTGCCACACCATAAAGGGAATGGCAAGAACCACGCCGATGATCAGGGGATTGGTTATAATATTCCTTATAATTCCCAAAACTGCCTTTGCGTCCGTCTTTTTGTTCCTGTTTCTTGAAAAAACCGACAGGATGATGACGGAATATCCATTGAACATCAGGATCACAAAGGGCATAACAAGGGCGATGGCAGCCGTACCCGACGAGCCGAACAGGTTTTCCGCCAAAGGTACGCCCAGAATGGCAAAATTCGATCGGCACGCGCCCTGAACAAAGGAGCCGCATTTCGCTCTGTCCTTTATAAACAGGGGCACGAGCAAGGATGCCGCAAGAAAGGCTGCTGTCACGGAGATCAGGCAGAAAACAATCAGCCCCCCGTCAAAGCCCCCTGTCATTCCCGACTCTGCCACCTCAAGGAAAAGCATGACGGGAAGGGCGACCTTAAAGACCACCTTTTCCGCCGCCGATGTAAAGCCGTCGCCGATGAGTCCTATGCGCCGGAGGAATACTCCGAGGAGCACAAGAATAACGATAGGCGTCACCGCGTTGATACTGTATGTAAGATTGGACAGCAAAAAGCTCATCTCCAGTCGATTCAGGTTTCGTTTTCTGTTTCCGTTTCGTCTGCTCTGTAATACTTATCAATACCCTCCGCAACACCGACGGCGAAGGCTCTCTGCCACACCGAATCGATCATGTTTGCGGCATCCGTGGGATTGGTCACAAAGCCGACCTCAATGAGAGATGCCGGTACCGAGGTTGCCTTGAGCACATGGAACACGCCTTTTTTCATGTCGTGAACCGTAGAATCCGTCCCCTCGCCGAGACTTGCTATGATCTCGTCATTGATGGACTGTGCCATCTCCCCCGAGGTGTGTTCTGTTTTGATGGGGCCGTCAAAGTAGTAGACCCTGATCCCCGAAACATCGGGCGCCTCAAAGGAATTACAGTGGATGGACACATAGTAGTCGATATCCAGCGTCTCGGCGTAGGCGGTTCTCTCCTCGGGCTTGAATTTATTATTGTTGTCGTAGGCGGATGTTACAGGGAATGATTCGCCGTCGTGGGTCAGTATGGTGGTATATCCTCTTCCCCTCAGCTCCTCGTCAAGCATAAGGGCAATAGCAAGGTTCACCTGCGCCTCGTCCATCCCGCCGAGAAGCTCGGAAGAGCAGCCTGCGTCGTCAAAGCCATGGCCGGGGTCGATACAGATAACCTCCGCCATAGGTTCAGCCGGGGGAGCCGCACGCCCTACACCAACCGATGGCTCGCCGAAATTGCGAAAAACGCCCGAGCCCACAAGCATTGCCCCCTCTCCGCCGCATGAGGTCACAAGGAGGACGGAGAGGAGGAGGGATGCCGTTTTATGTATCTTTTTCTTTATACTCATTGCTATCGGGAAATTGTCCTGCTCAGAGTTATTTTCTCATGAGAAGAACGTCCTTCTCGTATTTCTTCATATCCGCGATCCAACTGTCGCCAACGGGTACATTCTGTGAAGCACAGTAGTAGTCCCAGACATCGCCGAAGGGCAGGGTCTTGATTTCCTCAAGGTATGCGAGACGTGAGGTGAAGTCGCCCTCCGCCTCAAATTTCTGGAGCATAGCCACGGGTTCAACCGCCGCCCACAGGAGTGCCTTCTGCATATTTCTTGAGCCGATGGCCCAGCAAGCGATTCTGTTGATGCTGGCGTCGAAGAAGTCCAGACCGATATTGACACGCTTCTCGAAGCCGCCGCGCTTGATCTCGGAAGCGATTGCCTTCAGCTCGTCGTCGAAGATAACAACGTGGTCGGAGTCCCAGCGAACGGGACGGGAAACGTGGAGCATAACGCCGGGGAGGTAGGTAAGAACGGAGCTGATCTTATCGGAAACCACCTCGGTGGGATGGAAGTGACCGGTATCCAGAGTGAGGAGCACGTTATGCTTCATGGCACAGCCCATATAGAACTCGTGGGAGCCGATGGTTGCGCTTTCCGCACCGATGCCGAACACCTTGCTCTCAACGGCGTCAAGATTGTATCTGTCGTCGGTCTTTACACGGAAGATCTCGTCGTAAGCCTCAGCGAGGATCTGACGGGTCTTTGCGCGGTTTACGGGGATGTCCTTGAATCCGTCGGGAATCCAGATATTGTTGATGGATGTCATGCCGAGCTCGCGGCCGAAATATTCGGAGATCTTTCTCGACGCGATCACATGGTCGATCCAGAACTTTCTCACGGCAGGATCGCTGTTTGACAGGGTAAATCCGTCAGCGGACAGGGGGTGGGAGAAGCAGGTGGGGTTGAAGTCAAGGCCGAGGCCCTTCTCCTTTGCCCACTGCACCCATGATGCGAAATGCTCACATCCGATCTCGTTTCTCTCCACCTTCTTGCCCTGTGCGTCAAGGTAGATGGCATGGAGGGAGACTTTCTTTTTACCGGGGATCATTCCTGCGGCAAACTCGAAGTCGCGGCGGAGCTCGTCGATATTTCTTGCCTTTCCGGGGTAGTTGCCCGTGGTCTGAATGCCGCCTGTCAGGTCTCCGTCGGGGGATTCAAAGCCCGTTACGTCGTCGCCCTGCCAGCAGTGGATGGACACGGGAGTTTCGGCTACGGATGCGATGGCAGCGTCAAGGTCTACGCCCAGTTTTGCGTAAACCTCTTTTGCTTCTGTATATCTTCTTTCAACAGACATATTTATATCTCCTGTTTAATTTGTTTTCGATTTATCCAAAGAGGTGCTTATTCTCCGAGTAGTGCTTACTCTCCAAGTAAGGCGCAGAAACGCTCGTAAGCCTCATCCCAAGCCGAGGCGGTGGTTTCGTCGGGCTGATACTCCTTCACATCGAAGGAATCGCGGATGATTCTGCGTGCTTCACGGATGTCGGAGATCTCACCCGATGCGATGAGCTGCATTGCGATGTTGCCGAGGGCAGTCGCTTCTACGGGGCCTGCAACGACGGTCTTATGGGATGCATCCGCGGCAAACTTCGACAGCATTTCTTCCTTTGTGCCGCCGCCCACGATGTTGATGTAGGGGTAAGTCTTGCCCGTCATCTCCTCCAGCTTCTCCGCAACCCAGCGATACTTCAGCGCAAGGCTCTCGAAGATACAGCGGACGACCTCGCCCACGGTTTCGGGAACGTGCTGACCTGTCTTTCGGCAGTATTCGCGGATTCTCTTCGGCATATTGCCGGCAGTCTGGAAGGAATCGTCGTCGGGGTTGACGAGGCACTGCAGGGGCTTTGATTCGAGCGCCATTTTGGACAGCTCATCGAAGGAATATTTTGTACCTTCTCTCGTCCACTGTCTCCTTGACTCCTGCTCAAGCCAGAGACCCATGATATTCTTGAGGATGCGGTAGGTTCCGTCCACGCCGCCCTCGTTTGTGAACTGGTACTTCAGGGAAGCCTCTGTTATAAGGGGAGTTTTGCTCTCGATACCCATGAGGGACCATGTTCCGCTTGATATGTAGAGGAAGTCCTCGCCCACGGCAGGTACGGAAAGGACAGCACTTGCGGTATCGTGGGATGCCACTTTTACCACCTTCACTCCCGTGTTGCCCGTTTCCTCCTCAACAAAGGGGAGAAGTCCGCCGAGCATGGTGCCGGGTTCGACGATATCGCAGAAGAGGCTCTTTTTGATGCCGAATTTTGCAAGAAGCCCGTCGGCATAGGTTCTCTTTGCCGCATCAAGGACCGCACCTGTGGAGGCGATGGTATATTCGGTCTGCATTTTGCCCGTGAGAAGGTACCCGAGAAGGTCGGGGGTGAAGAGCATCTTTTCAGCATTCTCAACAACCCAGGGACGGTCTCTCAGGTCTGCCGCCATCTGGTAAATGGTATTGAAGTTCATGGACTGGAGACCCGTTACGTTATAGATCTCCTCAAAGGGAGCGAATTTCTCAAAAACGTAGGGCTGGATATCGGCAGTTCTCTCGTCTCTGTAATGGTAGGGGACGGAGAGGAGAGCGCCCGTCTTATCGAGGTAGCCGTAGTCAACGCCCCATGTATCGATGCCGAGGGTGTCGCAGCCGCCGAATTCAGCGGATTTGAGTATTGCGGTCTTGATCTCAAAGAGGAGACGATAGGTGTCCCAGAAAAAACCGCCCACTGTCATAACGGGGTCGTTGGAAAAACGGTGGATCTCCTCCAGCTTGATGGTTTTGCCGTCAAAGCTGCCGAGAATTCCTCTGCCGCTTGATGCACCAAGGTCAATTGCCAGCACTTTCTTGTTTGCCATCATAATCTCCTTGTATTTCTATCTGTAATGTTTATAAAAACGTCTTAAAACTCCTGCTCACAGGTTCTGGGGAAGCAGTATCTTGTGTGGAGAACCGCATCGCAGAATGCTTCCTCGTTTGAGGAATATGCATTTCCGAGCATGGTCTTTTCGCCGCCCTCCAGTGCATCCAGACCCTTGAACACTGCAAGATGGGGCTCAATGGTCAGGGTAAAATCGCCGCTTCTTGCGTTATTGATGAGGGCAAGGATCTCGGGAATCGAGCCCACGCCCCGTCCTGCGGGAACGATGGTTCCTCTTGCGTCCGCGTCCTTGATATGCATATATGTTGTATAGGGGGCAAGGGTAAAATATGCCTTCAAGGGGTCACAGCCGCACTGGATATAGTTTGCAGGGTCGAAAACAAGTCCCAGCCGTCCGTCAAATTCACGGAAGAGCTCAAGGCATCTCTCGGGGGTGTCGCCGTAGATACCCTTTTCGTTTTCGTGGCACAGCAGAAGATTGTATTCATCCGCCACGTCAAGCATTTTGCCCATTCTATCCACAACTTCATCTTTGCAGTCGGCAGGCTCTGTGCCCTCGGGGATATAGAAGGAGAACATTCTGATCTTATCCGTGGCGAGGACGGATGCGGTTTCGCACACCTGCTTCAGCTTATCGAGGTGGGGCTCCATGGGGTCGGTGATCTTGATCTTTCCGATGGGGGAACCGATAGCGGAGACGGCGATTCCTGCTGAAGTCAGTTTTTTTGCCGCTTCTTCCACCGCAGAGGTGGAAAGGTCGGCGATATTGGTGCCGTCCACACCTCTGATCTCTGTCATTCCGATTTTGTTTTTGAGCAGTCCTTCGATCTGTTCATCGAACACGGAAGAATACTCGTCGGAAAATGCGCTTAATCTGAATTTTACCATATGCTCTGTATGCCGCGCGATACGGCGTCCTCCGAAACAAAATTTCTTTTTTGGGGCAGATTTGACACAATCCGCCGCAGTGTCTTATTATCCGAGTATATTATATCATTATCGGTGAGATTTTTCAATGGGGTTTGGGATTTTTGATTCTGTTTTGATAAATCCTTACGCAAAATCAATCCTCACAGCTCAAGCACCGTAACGCCGTAATCCCCTTCGCCGTACTCGCCTGCACGGAACCTCTTCACACGGGAATCCGCTTTAAACCGCGCCCAAAGAGCCGCACGAAGGGCTCCCGTTCCCTTGCCGTGAATGATGGTGCAGGTCTTGATGCCCGCCACATTTGCTTCGTCAATATATTTGTCCACAACAAACCAGGCTTCCTCGCCCGTCATGCCGCGGACATCGCAGTCCAGCTTGAAATTCTTCGATACCGTTGCCCGATAGTTCGCTCTGCTCTTCGCCGCCTGCTTCTCGGGAGACAGATCCTCCCCTTCAAGCAAACGAAGGTCGGAAATATTTGCCTTCGACTTTACCGCACCCAGCTTCAGATTCACATTTCCCTTCTTGTCCGGGTCGTCAAGGAGATAGCCCTTTACACCTAAGTTTCGGTGATAGATGGCGTCACCCTTCTTCAGGGGACGGGGCAGAACATAATCGTCGTCGTCCACAAGATCCACGGGATTTACCACATTGTCGTAATCCCTGACGCGCTGTCTGACCGTTCGCTTTGCCGCCGCCAGCTTTTCTGCCAGATCCTTCGCGTCGCGCTCCTTTTTGATCTCGTCAAGCTGAGCGAACACAAACTCGCCCGTTGCTCTCGCGCCGTCAAGGATCTCCTGTGCCTTCGCCAGCATCTTCGCGGAATCCTTCTCCGCACTGCCGATTCTCCGCTGAAGCTCCGCTTCCTTTTTCGCCTTGTATTCCTCAAATTCCTTCTTCAGCCGAACCGTTTCAGCGTGCTCGCGCTCAAGCTCCGTCCGTGTTGCCTCCAGCTTTTCGATCACCGCTTCAAAACTGCGGCTTCCCGAGTCTACATACCGCTTCGCCCGCTGTACAAGAACGGGAGAAAGCCCCAGT
This sequence comes from Oscillospiraceae bacterium, assembly GCA_015064135.1. Taxonomy (GTDB): domain Bacteria; phylum Bacillota; class Clostridia; order Oscillospirales; family CAG-272; genus UMGS1696. The sequence continues at coordinate 713 of SVSU01000064.1, read as the reverse complement.
TTTTCCGAAATGGCAAAAGCGTTGGACTTGCCGGGGGTACCGATGATGAGCTTATAGGTGGGCTTCAGCGTGTTCACATCAAACTCGCAGGACGCATTTGCCACACCCTCCGTCTCCAGAGCATACGCCTTCAGCTCCGCATAGTGTGTGGTCGCCGCGCAAAGTGCTCCCTCCAGTCTCACTTCCTCAAGAATGGACATAGCAAGGGCGGCTCCCTCCACGGGATCTGTTCCCGAGCCCAGCTCATCAAAGAGAACAAGAGAATCCTTTGTCATCCTCTCAACAATGGACACGATCCCCTTCATATGGGAGGAGAAGGTGGAGAGAGACTGCTCAATGCTCTGCTCGTCGCCGATATCGGAGAAGATCTCATCAAAGACGCATATGGACGAGGTGTCCTCCGCAGGAATATGAAGTCCCGACTGTGCCATCAGCGCAAAAAGACCGATGGTTTTCAGCGTAACCGTCTTACCGCCCGTATTTGGGCCCGTGATGACCAGCATATTGAAGCCCTCACCGAGAGTTACCGTAATGGGAACCACGGTTTTTCGGTCAAGTAAGGGGTGCCGCGCGCGGTCAAGCTTCACCACACGTTTTGTATTGATGGCAGGAGGGGCCGCTTCCATTTTGTAGGACAGGTCGGCGCAGGCAAAAATGAAGGCGAGGTCGGTTATGTTGAGGTAATCGAGAACCAGCGCATCGGCAGCGGCGGC
>SVSU01000063.1 GCA_015064135.1 Oscillospiraceae bacterium | reverse complement strand
CGGTCTCAAAGTATAACTTTGAGAAAATCAAGACCGCCGAGGACAGGGCGGCGTTCCTCACCCAGTTCGGCTGGGAGTTCGACCCCGACCCCATCGAAGAGGTGACAATGAAGATCCCCCAGAACTTCGATAAGGTCATGAATGCCTATAACGAGCTCCAGAAAAACCAGGGCCTCGACCTCTCAAAATATAAGGGCAAGGAGGTCACTCGCTATACCTATAAAATAACCAATTACCCCGACTATAACGGCACCGTCTTCGCAAACGTCATCCTCTATAAAAACCGCGTCATCGGCGGCGATATCTGCTCCTCCGACGTCACAGGCTTTATCACGGGGTTTGCAGGGGAAGGCAAATAATGGGGAGGACTTTTTGAAAAAAGTTCCTCCCCAAACCCCTCCTCAAAAACTTTTCACCTGATGGGGCTGGGGGTAGGTGCAGAAATTGAAGAAAAAACTAAGGCATCCGTGAAGCTCACCCTCACGAATGCCTGAATTTGTTATATAGTATAAAAGTTTTTGAAGGGGGGCCGGGGGGGATCTTTTTCAAAAGGTCCCCCTTGGCGTTCCCCCTACATAAGAAATATTTCCGTTATCGTCAGAGAGCCGTTTTGGGTGGTGAAGGTGAAGGGCATTCGGGGGTACATATCCTCTTTTTTGCCCGACAGGGGTTTGTTGTATGTGTTGAGGTAATCCATAAAGAGGGACATATCGGCGGTGGTTACCCAACGGTTTTCCCACGAGATGCAGCGAGGGTCGTCACGGAAGTCGTCGCCCCAGTCGCAGAACACGAACAGTGTCCCCTCGGGGACATTGAGAAACGTGAGCTTTTCTGTGGGATTGAGGATGGCATACCCGTCCGTGAGGTCAGCCTCCGAAAGGCCGAACTTTTCCACGGCATCCGCGTCGTCGGCTGTGACGTAATCCACAAGGTCAATGTCAAGACAGCCCACGAAGCCCTCCCGTGTGACAGGCGCCCAATCGCGGATAACAGCCGTAAAGGAAATGTCCTCCGTTTTTATTACCTCCCCCGTCACGGAGACGCCGTTTTGCACCAGGTCTATTACCCCGTCCGTGACTGCAATATCGAACACATGGGTCTCGGGTGGCGTGTCCGCGGTGATTCCCTGTACCTTGACCGTCCCATCCGCTTCGATGAAGGACAGGTCATACCATTCCGAGGTGAAAGTGCGCTCATACTCCGTCACATCCCCCTCCCGTGCGGTGAGGGTGAAGGTGAAGATGCCCGATGTCCTGCCCATACCGAGGGAGAGGGCTTCCTCCCTGCCGTCCCCGTCTATGTCGGCGGCTGCTGTTCCGTAGAATGTGCCTATGGCGACGGTCTCGGGGGCTTCGATGATACCCGTATGGTCCGTGGGGGTATCTGCACCGCCCGCGAGGGGAACTGCACCGAAGTACGCCTCCGCTTTTTCACGAATGCGCACCTTCTGCCTGTCTATGTACCGCGTGGTGTCGGAAGCCCTCAGCCACAGACGGAAGGGAAAGAGGGCGCGTATGTCCTCTGCGTAATAGGAGCCGTCGCGTGGCGTTTCGAGGGAGACGAGACGGTAGATCCCATCCGCCTTTGTCACCGTGATGACGGTGGGAATATGGGAGCCCGATTCCTGCTTCAACTCCCCGTCAAAGGAGTATTCCTCGTAAAGCGCCATGGTGTAAAGGACGGTGTTCACCCCCTCCTTTTTCCTGCCGAGAATTTCCACATCCGCAAAGCATCCGTGTCCGTCACTGTGGGAGGAGTACCCGTTTCGGAGAATCTGCTCCTCGGCAAAATTGCGGAGATCCGCGCTTACTCCGCTGTCCGTGGGGTTGGTGAGGAAGCAGAGGGCGACGATGCCGCATACCGCAACCGCTGCCGTGATGAGCAATGGGGCAGGCTTTTTGTAGCCGAGCACGTTTTTTATACGAGCTTTCACATTGTTCTCGCCAAAGGCAAGAGGACAGGCTGACACCCGACGGCGGTGCGCACTGCAGTTCAGAAGCGCCTCGGAATAGTCCGCCCGTTCACTCCGCGTGAGGGAGGCTATCACCTTTTCGTCGCAGGCGGATTCAATGTCGCGGCAGAGGAGAGCGTACCCTATGTGGCACAGGGGGTTGAACCAGTGCAGGGCGAGGATGAGAAACCCGAGGGGCTTTATCAGATGGTCGCCTCGCCGAATGTGCGCCTCCTCGTGGGCGATCACATGGCAGATCAGTCTGCTGTCGGCGTGGGGAAGATAGACCTTCGGGCTTACGATGCCGAGTACAAAGGGGGTGGGGATGTGAGGGCTCAGGTAAACATTCCCGTCGTACCGCACCGCCTCCCTTACTTGCTTTTTCAGCCGTATATAACTGACCGCCCCGTATGCCGCCATACCAAAGCAGCCCGTGAGCCAGATCATGCTGCCGATCTCCGCTGCTGTGGGGGAACGCCGCACCTCAATGACCGCGTCGTTATGCTCATACGTTACGGAGACGGCTTCCCCCGTGGGCGAGGGGATGATCACATCGGGTACGGTGGGCAGGGGCGCTTCTTCCGCCTCTCCTGACACCCACTCCGTCCGCGGAATGAGGCTCAGTGTGCTTTCGGGGGAAAAGGGACACACCAGACGGAGCGCCGCAATGCCCCACAGCAGTACCTTTATCCACCCCGGCGCCCTCCTCAGAGGCAGCCGAAGGAGTATGACGGCGAGAATGAGGATGCTTGCCGTTTGGCTCATGTTGAGTATGGTGAGAAAAAGCTCGGTCATTGGTCCCCCTCCTTTCTGAATCGGTCGATCATGGCTTGAATGGCGTCCGCCTCGTCCCGTGTCATCTTTTTGTGACCCGTGAAAGCGGCGACAAAGGCAGGGAGCGAGCCTTCAAAGGTCTTTTCCACCATCTCGTCGATCTCCGCCGCCTGTACCTCCTCCTTCGTCACAAGGGAGGTGACAACCGTGTTTTCGTTTTTCAGCACACCGCGCTCCGATAGCCGCTTGATGACGGTGTATGTGGTAGTGGACTTCCACCCCAAACGCTCCCGACACAGCTTCACAAGCTCCGCGCTCCGTACAGGCTCCGTCTCCCATAAAATAAGACAAAATCGGTATTCACTCTCAAAAATTTTCGGTGTCGCCATATGTGTTCTCCCTTGCTCTAATTCATTAGACTGATTATAGTCTAACACATTAGAGTGGATTTGTCAAGGGGAAGGCAAATAATGGGGAGGACTTTTTGAAAAAAGTTCCTCCCCAAACCCCTCCTCAAAAACTTTTCACCTGATGGGGCTGGGGGTAGGTGCAGAAATTGAAGAAAAGACAAAGGCATCCGTGAAGCTCATCCTCACGAATGCCTGAATTTTTTATATAGTATAAAAGTTTTTGAAGGGGGGCCGGGGGGAAATCTTTTGCCGGGGAAAGTTTCCCCCCTATTTTTCCCATCAATTCTTCAGCGACTGCATGGGAGCCGGGATTCTGCCGCCGCGGTTGATGAATTTTTCGCTTGAGACATCGTTGCGCAGGGGCATGATGGGGCCGGTGCCCAGGAGGCCGCCGAACTCGAGGACCTCGCCTGCTTTTTTGCCGATGGCGGGGATGAGTCGGACGGCGGTGGTCTTGCTGTTGACCATACCGATGGCGGCTTCGTCTGCGATGATGGCGGAGAGTGTGGAGGCAGGTGTATCGCCGGGGACAACGATCATGTCCAGTCCCACGGAGCAAACGGAGGTCATAGCCTCCAGCTTTTCAATGGAGAGGGTACCGTTTTCAGCCGCCGCTATCATGCCTGCGTCCTCGGAAACGGGAATGAATGCGCCCGAGAGACCGCCGACGTGGGATGACGCCATAACGCCGCCCTTCTTCACCGCATCATTGAGCATGGCGAGAGCCGCAGTGGTGCCGTGACCGCCGCAGATCTCCACGCCGATCTCCTCGATAATATGCGCAACGGAGTCGCCCACAGCAGGAGTGGGAGCGAGAGACAGGTCGATGATTCCGAAGGGAATGCCCAGCCTCTTTGACGCCTCCGTACCGATGAGCTGACCCATACGGGTGATCTTGAATGCGGTTTTCTTGATGACGTCCGCAATTTCGGTGAGGTTTTCCGTGGGGCACTTGGCAAGGGCAGCGCGAACAACGCCGGGGCCCGAAACGCCCACATTCAGCACGCAGTCGGGCTCGCCCGCACCGTGGAAAGCGCCTGCCATAAAGGGGTTGTCCTCGGGTGCGTTGCAGAATACCACAAGCTTTGCCGCACCGATGCAGTTTCTGTCGCTTGTCACTTCAGCCGAACGGCAGATGACCTCGCCCATGATCTTCACCGCGTCCATGTTGATGCCTGCCTTGGTGGAGCCGATGTTCACGGAGGAGCAGATGTGCTCGGTTTCGGCAAGTGCCTCGGGAATGGACTCCATCAGTGCCAGATCGCCTGCCGAAAATCCCTTCTGCACAAGGGCAGAGTAACCGCCGATGAAGTTTACACCCACGGTTTGCGCCGCGCGCTCCAGGGTCTTTGCGTAAAGAACAGGGTCGCCGCCGCTTACGGCAGTGAGCATGGCAATGGGGGTGACGGCAATGCGCTTGTTGATGATCGGAATGCCGTACATCCTCTCAAGCTCCTCACCCACGGGCACGAGGCGCTCGGCTCTCCGTGTTATTTTTTCGTAAATCTTGTCGCAGGAACGGCCGATGTCGGAGTCCGCGCAGTCAAGGAGGGAAATGCCCATGGTGGTTGTGCGGATGTCCAGATTTTCATCGTCGATCATGCGGATGGTTTCAAAAATGTCCTTTGTGTTTAACATATCTTTCTGTCCCTGTAAGATTCAATTAAATGTGGTGCATGGAGTTGAAGATGTCCTCGTGCATAACGTGGATCTTCATGCCGATTTTGTCGCCGAGGGCATAGAGGGTGTTCTGGAGGTCGGAGAAATCGGAGCTGAGGTCGGAGATGTCGATGAGCATGACCATGGAGAAGATGTCCTTCATAACGGACTGGGTCACGTCGATAATGTTTGCGTTGTGCTCCACACAGGAGGAGGAGACTTTTGCGAGAATGCCGACGGTGTCGCGGCCCACAACGGTTACGACTGCTTTCATTTTTTATGTTATCCTTTCTGTTTTCGGGATGATTACAATATTCATTTTATTATAACACATTTCCGGCGGCAAATCAAGGGGAAAAGACGAATTGCGGACAAAGGAAAAGCGCCGCACCGAAAAAACGGTACAGCGCCTGCATGATTTGCGTTTTTCAGGAGGCGAGGTATCTCTCAAGCCAGATCATTCCCAGCTCCAGCGCGTCGTTGAAGCCGTCTTTCAGGTCCTGCTTCACCACTCTCTGAGACTGGGGCAGGGAGGAGTCGGTGCTGAGGATCTGCACAACCACCTTGTCGGGCACCTTTGTGTCGCCCAGCTCCTTTTCGGTCATGATGATGAGCTGAAGTATATATTTATCCTCCATGTTGCCATAGCAAACAATGTTGTCCTCTCTCACAAGGGGTCTGTTTTTATACATAATGTAAGATCCGTTTACGTTTGAGTCTGCCATAATATCAAATCCTTTCTTAATATTCACCGTAATCTCGTCATGAAAAAGAAAAAACGGGCTGCACAATAAGACACTGCATCACAGCCACGCTTATGCTCATTTAATCATTGTTCCTGTTTATTATACCATCGAAACGGTGCGATTGTCAATAGGTTTTGTGAAAAAATACAAAAAACGCCATATTTCCTCAACATTATCTAAACATATTCATATATGCAAACGAGAAAAAGGCTGACGCATTTGGAGCGAACAGCCTTTTTGAGTCACAGTTTAGCAGAGTGTATGCCGCCCGGGGAGCTTATTTTTTCGCTTCCCGACGTCCCTCGTCGATCTCGTCTATCCCGAAAACGTACTTGGCACCGCAGAAGCGGCAGTTTGTCTCAATGGGCTCGCCCGTACTGCGCAGTTCCGCCATATCGTCCTCGGAAAGGCTGATGAGGGCGGTTTTGTACTTCTCGCGGCAGCAGGTACAGCGGTATTCCGTGTCAAACTCGTCGAAGAGCTCGTATTCGATGCCGGAGAACACCATATCGATGATCTCCTCCCCTGTTTTGCCGCCTGCAATAAGTCCCGACACGGAGCCGAGGAGGTTGATGTTGGTTTCAAGAGCATCCACGGTGCTGTCCTCGTAGCCGGGCATAAGCTGAAGGAGGAATCCCCCCGCGGCGAAGCACATATTGTTCTTGTCCACCCTGACGCCGAGAGCACAGACGGTGGGGGTCTGCTCACTGGAGGCGAAATATTCGGTGATGTCCTCGGCGATCTCACCCGAGACGATGGGGGAGACGCCGATATAGGGCTCGCTCATGCCGAGATCCTTGATGATGTACATGGTACCCTGACCGACGGCGCCGCCCACGTCCAGCTTGCCTGCGGCATTGGGGGGGAGCTCGGCGTCGGGGTTTTCCGCATAACCGCGCACGTTGCCCATGTAGTCGCTGACGCAGACCACCATACCGGCAGGGCCGTCGCCGCGAAGCTGAAGAGTGAGGGAGTTGTCCTTGTCCTTCAGGAGGGAGCCCATAAGGGCAGCGGCGGTAAGCGCGCGTCCGAGAACGGCGGTCATGGTTTTGGAGGTATGGTGGATCTCCGAGGAGCGTTTGACGATGGCGGTGCTGTCCATGAAGAACAGACGGGCACTGCCGTCGGAGGTGATTGCTCGTTTGATGATGGATGTTTTTTCAGACATAATGATGTAACTATCCTTTTTGGTGGGAGTTTTGTTATAGTGTGGTTATTATAACATATTTTATGCGGTAAATCAAGGGTGTGGTTTTTGGGGCTTTACTGTCGGTTACAGTGATATAGCGAACGTGGGGCTTTAGTTTGCTATATCGTTTCTTTATATTATAGGGATATGGCGAACGAACAGCGTTAATCGAGTTATAAATCGTTACTGTATTCACAGACATATAGCGAACAAACAGCGTTAATCGAACTTTTTCTTTTGCGTGGACAAAAGAAAAAGTTCTTGACAAAAAGAAAAGTCCATTTAAGGGAGGAGGGGTCCTCCCTTAAATATCCCACCTCAAGGGTCCGCCATCTTGAGATGGCTACTGCAGTTTTTGTTTTTGCCGAACAAACCATGCATTCTTTTTGCCTGAATTACTTCTTTTAATGGCGCTGTCGCGATGGGGGATAGGTGAAATTTTTGCTTTAGTTTGAGTTTAGTAGAGTTAAAACCAAATCTTTCGTTTTTTAAGAGGGAGACGAATGGATTTAAGCCCTCTCTTGCGAAAAAAACAGAGAAAGGCAATCGTTAGTAATCTACACTTTAAGTTACGTCTACACCCCTAATCGCGACCGCGCCAATGAAAAAGAAGTGCTCTGCACCCAGCGATATTGGGCAGCTTTTTTAACAGTTTCAACTGCACATCCCCCGGCAGGGTTGAGTACTTAGAGAAGGGGTGCAACCCCTTTTCTAAGTCGAGTTTTCTTTTTGGCCCAGCTGAGCGAAGCTCAGCGTCGCCTTTATTCTTTTGGCGAATCAAAAGAAAAAGGTCGGAAGCGCTGTTCGTTCGCTATATGTCCGTAATCGACAATAACGATATATAAAACAAACGCTGTTCGTTCGCCATATCCCTATAATATACAGTAACGATATAATGAAACTAACGCCTCACGTTTGCTATATCACTGTAATCTTCGGTAAAAAGCCCCCCAAAAGAGGTTGATTCTTACTCAAGAATGTTCGACGTAATCTGATCCACACCCCATCCGATGAGCCGCGCCGCATCCGCCGGGTCGTCCACCGTCCAGCAGTTGACCTCCACACCTTTCGCATGGCAGGCAGCAATACGCTCCTCCGTCAGTGAGGCGAAGTGGATGTCAAGCCCCATGCCCCGTGCGGCGAGCATATCGGGGAGTGCGTCGTCCCAGTCACAGGTGAGGAATTGGCACCGCTGCTCGGGGTAAAGCTCCTTCACCAGATCCAGATTGGCAATTTCAAAGGCAATGAAGCAGGCGTCGCCGAGGTAGTCAAGGCTCTTTGCAATGTCCGTGATCTCGCGGATCTCAGGGAGGGTGAAGTTGCTCTTCAGCTCAGCCACCGCCAGCTTTTCGTACTTTTTGCAGATCTTGAAGTATTCGTAAGGGGTCGGGAGCACAAGATCCGCCCTGTCCGTCACCCCGTCCTTGTCACGGAGCTTCAGGGCACGAAGTGCGGCAAAATCGGTCTCCTCCACCACAAGGTCAATGTCCGCGATCCGCCCCGTCCGTCCGTCGTGGTTGCAGATGTAGTTCCCGTCCGCGGTGCGCCAGATGTCCGTCTCCACACCGTAGTGGGTGCGGTTTCCCGCAGCAAGAAATGCCGCCGCCGTGTTCTCGGGCTCCAGTCCGCTGACACCGCGGTGAGCAATGATCTTTGTGTTTCCTTTGTCAGTCAGTTTTATTGTGTTCATAGTAAGGCATCCTTTCGTTTTTATCTTCCGACCCCAAGTGGGATCAGGGAATCCTTTATGGGGAAATTCGTCATGGGCAGGAGCCGCATAAGGGTCATTCTGTGCCGCATATAGGCGTGATAGAGCACCCCTTCATCTCCGAGGGCCTCACTCACACCGATGTCGGCATATGTGACCGCCGCCCCTGCGCGACGCATCATGTCAAGGAGCACATCGGGGGTGGGAAGCTCCTCGGCCACCGCGCGGCAGATCTCGCCCCAGTTTTCCCGAACGCGCTCGGGTGTGGTCTCCTCGGTGACGGTGGGGGTATTCTGCTTTTTGATGTCGTTTTCAAAATTGGCACCGTATACGCGGTAAATGTCCTCCCAGTCCGTTCTGTCCTCGCCTATCTCAATGCCGTCGAAGGCGCAGATCTCGTGGTACAGCTTCGACACGATCAGCGTGGCGACTCCGCATTTCTTCCCGTGGAAGTCGGAGAGCTGACCCATCTCCAGTTTTTTACATTCCCAGTAGTGGGAGATAACGTGCTCCGCACCGGAGGCCGGACGGACACTGTTGTGGGCGAGCTTCATGGCAAGTCCCGTCAGAATGAGGGTCTCCATCAGCGCCTGCGCCGCCTCGGTACTCTCCTCCGTCACACGGTCACAAAGGGCGGCCACACGTCGGAGGGCACCTCTCACAAGCTCCGCTATCCTCTCGCAGTAGTATTCACCCATGGTCAGATTGGCGATCCGCCAGTCGGCAAGGGCGGCATATTTCGCGATAATGTCCCCGAAACCTGCGGATTTCAGCTCGGCAGGGGCTGCGGCAAGGATGTCCGTGTCCCCGATGATGATCTCGGGCTGACGTGCCGGTCGGGTCAGCTTGAAATTGTTCTCCGTAATGGGGGCAGTCCCCGAGGCGAAGCCGTCCATGGAGGGGGCAGTGGCGAAAATGGCGAAGGGAAGGTCAAGGGTCAGGGCGGCAACACGGCATATGTCGTTGAGAGAGCCCGTTCCGATGGAGAGAATCCCCTCACGGTCAGCCGCATCCGCCTCCACCGCGTGCACCTCGTTTATGTCAGCCTCGCGGAGATTGTCATAAAGCCGCAGCTTCACATCAAAACCGCCGCTTTTCAGAATATCTATGATCCCGTCTGCGGCTGAGAGGGTGTTTCGGTCCGCAACGGCGAGGATTTTCCGCGGAAACCCGTTTTCGGCGAGAATTTCCGCCGTCCTCGCCAGAAGTCCGCGGCCGATCTCCACCGCCTTGATATTAACGGTGTGCTCCTTGCCGCAGGGACAGTTGGAGAGGGAGGTGAGGAGGGTGGTGATGTTCATGGTTATACCTTTCTTTAAAAGTGAAGTACGCCTTCGGCGAGTGAAGTACGACCGTTGGTCGAGTGAAGTATGCCTTCGGCAAGTGAAGTTTGCCCGTTGGGCAAGAAAAGGTAGATTTGCTCCGCAAATCGGATTTTATTATAAAGCAAAGCGATGATTTGTGATGTGTTGCGAAAAATCCACTTCGCTCCGAAGTAACTTCACTATGAAGTAACTTCACTGCGAAGCAACTTCACTGCGAAGCAACTTCACTGCGAAGCAACTTCACTACGAAGTAACTTCACTTGCCGCAGGCATACTTCACTTGCCCATCGGGCATACTTCACTTGCCCATCGGGCATACTTCACTCGCCCATCGGGCGTACTTCACTCCTTAACGTAGGCTTCAAGCAAGTCAAATGTATTCTTTACGCCGTCGGTGTGGCTTCGTTCGTAGCCGTGGGAGGCGTAGACGCCGGGGCCGATGAGGGCGTGACGGACATCGTAGATTTTTACGGCAACGGAGCAGTCGGAGCTGTAATATGGGTAGATGTCCACAGCGTAGCCGATGCCGTTTTTCTCGGCGAGGTCGATGAGGCGGCATACCATGTCGTAGTTGTAGGGGCCGCTTCCGTCCTTGGCGCAGATGGAGACCTCCTTTTCCGTGCAGGTGATGCCTTCACCCACGCATCCCATGTCAACGCCGAGAATTTCCGTCACACCGTGGGGCATAATGCCTGCCGCACCGTGGCCGATCTCCTCGTAGACGGTGAAGTGGACGTAGATTTTCCGACGGGGGACGATGCCCTCCTCCTTCAGGTGCCGGGCAAGACCGAGAATAATGGCGGCGGAGAGCTTGTCGTCAAGGTAGCGGCTCTTGATGTAGCCGGATTCGGTGATAACGGTGCGAGGGTCGGCGGCGATGAAACAGCCCGTGCCGATACCGAGCGCACTTACCTCCTCGGGGGTGGAAACGTTCTCGTCAAGGAGAATTTCCAGATTTTCAAATGTCCGCTTCGCCTCGGAGTATTCCCGATTCACATGAACGGAGGCGTTGGCAAGCTGAACGGTGCCGCCCCATACCCTGCCGTCTCTGGCATAAACACGGACGGTCTCCGTTTCAATATTGTTGGGGTTCAGACCCACCCCCACCATCTTCAGCCGTCCGTTTGCCTTCACGGAATGAACCATGGCGCCGAGGGTGTCGATGTGTGCGGAAAGGAGAAGCCCGTCATCCTCCGCATAGCCGCCGAGGCAGCAGAAAACGCCGCCCTTTCCCGTAAGAGTGGGCTCATACCCGAGGGCTGTAAACTCCTTCATGCAAAATTCCGCCGCCGCCCGTGTGAACCCCGTGGGGCTGTCCGCGGCAAGGAGACGCTGCATAACGTCAAGAGTGTAGGTGAGGGTTGTGGTGTTCATAATGCTCCTTTGTTGGGAATAGGGAAGTAATGAATAATGAATAATTGTGGTTGATTTGCTTCGCGAATCTTTATTTTGATTAAAAATATGCTTTTTTAAAAGTGAACTTCTACCATTTTGCCATATTCGCCTTTTGCCATGAGCTCGCCGTTGGCGCGGACGACACGGAAGCCGTCCTTGTCAAGCAGTACATCGAATACGGCGCCGTATGCCTTGATGTTGGTGAGGTACAGGTGGTCAAGGGCACAGGGAAGGCTGGGCTTGAGGGTGAAGGAGGACAGGCCTGTGGGTGCCATGCAGAGGAGGCCCTCGGTGATGACCTTGCAGAACAGGGTGGACTCGCCTGAAAGATGGCGCTTGCCTCCCTCGGGGTACGCTTCAACGGCATAGGGGACGCGCTCGCCGAGGAGACGCTGTTCGCAGTAGTGGAGCATGAGCTCTGCCGCCTTTTCGGTGTAGCCTGAGGCGAAGATGCCGCGGAGTCCGTAGAGGGTGGAACGGTCCCAGACGGTGGGGCAGCCCTCGGCGGTGAGCAGTCCTTCGGGTGTCATGAGATATTCGGAGGCGAGAGCGTCAACGGTGCCCTTTGCGCGCTCGTAGATGCCGACGCACAGGGGCATACAGATCCAGGAACGGAGAATGTCGCAGCCCTCGTAGTAGGCGTAGGTGTCCATACCGTGAATCTCGGCGGCGAAATACTTGTCAATGGCTTCCTTCAACTCAGCCGCCCGTGTGCGGTAAGTGTGTGCCATCTCCATGTCGCCGATCTCCTCCTCAAGAGCCGCGGCGGAGAGGAGACCCGAGTAGCAGAGAGTGTTCGTGCAGAGATTAGCCTTACCGGAGGGGAAGCGGCCCTCAAGCTCGTCGGAGTCGGATTCGATAACACCTGCCTCATTCTTCTTGCGGTTGCAGTATTCCGCCGCCCAGCGGATGCCGGGGAGCAGATCCTCCGCCATGTCAAAGTCACCGCAGGTCAGGGCGAAGGAGGAGGCGCCGTAGAGGTACATTGCCGCATCTCCGCGGTCGCCTGCACCGTTCCAGAAGGAGGTGCCCTCGGCGATAACGGAGGAGGGGATGGGGGTGTAGGAATCGCTCATAAAGGGGGTGTACATCATGTATGCATTGTAGCTGGCTTCAATGAGAGCGTCGTCGCCCGTGTAGGCAAAGTAGGGGCCCGCGTATTCCACCTGGTCGTTGCACCATGTAGCCGCGTAATAGGAGTAACCGCCGGGGCTGTGCATGAGGCCGCCCATGGTGTCGAATACGGACTCACCGCCGCGGAGCTTTGCGAAGGTGAACATGGTGTCGAGGACATCGTTTCCGGTGTCGATCTTCATGGGGTCGGTGAGGCGGA
>SVSU01000062.1 GCA_015064135.1 Oscillospiraceae bacterium | reverse complement strand
TTACGGGCACAGACGTTGCAAAGGGCGCGGCTGATATGACCCTGACCGACGATAATTTTGCCACCATCGTTGAGGCGGTAAAGGAAGGCCGCGGCATTTATGCCAACATCAAAAAGGTGGTGGGATTCCTCCTCGGCACAAATATCGGTGAGGTGTTCACCGTATTCTTCGCTATGCTCCTGTGGCATAAGTCACCCCTTACCTCTATTCAGCTTCTCTGGATCAATCTGGTAACGGACTCTCTTCCTGCCATCGCTCTCGGTATGGAGCCTGTGGAGGAAGGGATCATGAAACGGAAGCCCAAGCCCAAGGATGAGGGTATTTTCGCAAACGGCTTCGGTGTACGCACAGTTCTTCAGGGCGTGATGTTCGGTATTCTGTCCCTTGCCGCATTCTTCTTCGGACATGAGATAACGGGAAGTGACGACGGCGGACGGACTCTGGCATTTATGGTTCTTGCCCTGTCTCAGATCGTGCAGGCGTTCAATATGCGCTCCGATCGGTCTCTGTTCAGAATCAATCCCTTCGGCAACAGGACACTGAATCTGGCAGCTCTCGCTTCCTTTGCTCTTGTGGCGGTTCTGATATTCACCCCTCTGCGTTCTGTTTTCGGAATGGTCGTTCTGCCCACAGAGCTGTATCTTATCGGGCTCGGCTTGATCCTTGTTCCCCTTCTGGTGATGGAGATCGGCAAGCTGGTCGGATACCTGATGCACAGAAGATAATCGAACCGAATAAAAATATGGAAGTCTCCGTTTTGACGGGGGCTTCCTTTTCTTATGCCGAAAAAACAAAAAATTTCTCAAAAAACCTTGACAGATTTTTTCGGAGGGGGGATATAATGTTAAAAGGGATATTATTACAAAAAGATTACACTTTTTAAAACTCCCTTGCACTATTATCCGAAATATGGTAAACTGTTATCGGTTTCACTTGTGTAATTATCATTTTTTGGAGTATTGTATGCGTAACGAACCGATACGAGGCATTCTGTTTGATGCCATTGCTGCCTGCATTCTTTCCGTGAGAGGGGAGAAGATTGATCTTCCAACGACGCTTCCCGGAATAGTAGTCCCCTTTTTTCTCGCAAGCGATGACCGAGATGCTCCCATCCTTTCCTTTTTCAAGGAACATATCCACTCTGTTGACGGATGGGAGGCACTTACAATACTGCTGGGTGAGGATGAGAACCGAGACCGTCTCCGTGTGTTGGTCTATGAGGCATTGTTCGGCTCCGATGCTCAGGCGGCCGACAGCTTCGTATGTTCGATGAAAACGGCGGCGCTCCTTGACGAGACATCCTTTTCGGCGGAGTTCAAATACCAGGCGCTTCTCTGCCTTACATATTTCAGGCATGGTGTATCTGAGCTTTGCCGCATTCTGCAGTCTGCCCTTGAATGGGCGGCGATACTCCACGAGGGAGCAGAAAGTGAAACCGATGCCCTCTTTTCCGCCATGCGGTCGGGAAAATATGATACCCTGTACCGTGCGTCGGCAGGTCTTGATTTTTCGGGTTCAAGGGAGATCACTGTGTCGTTCTCCATTCTCCGTCCCGAGATCGTTTTGCCTGTCAGCGAGGGCAAAAAACTGATACTCATTGTGGGAAAAGACCATGCCGATGCCCTTGTGCGCGCCATGGACGAGGAATCCATTGATGTGGGAGCTTTCCTTGATGATCTGGGGAATGAGCTGAGGCGGATGATCCTTGACGCTCTTTCAGCGGAGGAGGACATGACAGCCAGTGATATATCCCGTCTGACGGGGATCCCCGTGACCACCGTGCTCCGCCACATGGAGGCGCTGACGGACCACTACCTTATCCGTGTTTCGGGACGGAAGGGGATGCAGATCTTCTATACACTGAACCGTGAGTATCTCGAAAAAGCACATCGAAAGACAGACAAGTATATGCGCTCCTTATACGGAGGTGATTTGATTGAAAAAAGAAACCAAAACTGAAGATGTAAAACAAAAGAAAACCAAAGAGGAGAGGAGGGCGGAGCGAAAAGCCAAAAAAGAGAAGAAAAAGAAGGACCCCAATGCCTTGAAGACAAGACGGGTATTCTCCAATATCTTCTTTGCATTGAAAACCATTCACAGTGTAGCGCCATCCTACCTGCCCACCTATTTCCTGTGGTCTGTTGGAAGCTCGTTTCTGAATTTCTTGACGAACACATGGCTGCTTCGGGAGGTTGTCAACCGATATCAGGAGGGAAGCGAGGCTGCGGAGCTTTTGTGGATCGTGATTCTTATCGTTGCCGCACAGATCATATGGGGACGGCTGATCGGTCTTCTTTATGATATACTCTATCCCCGTTACCGGGAGAAGATTGTGGAAAAGGTGCAGAGCGAGCTGTTCCGCAAGGCGGAATCGGTGGAGCTTGAATGCTACGAGAATCCCGAATTCTACGACAAATATGTGAAAGCCATGGACAGCGCCTACTCCAAGTGCATGGAGGTGGTGAGTACGGTGGACAATCTCATATGGGCGACAGTCACCCTTTTTTCCACGAGCATTCTCCTCTTTGTCATCGACCCTGTTCTCATTTTGTTCGGACTCATTCCCCTTTTGTTCGGTCTGATCCGAAACAAACGAAACAGGCTCCATAAAGAAAGGCGCGATAAGATACGCGTCCTTGACCGACGGGAGGCATACGTTCAGCGTACCTACTATCTCAACGAATACGCAAAGGAAATGCGACTCGGCGGCATGAACAAACTGATGTACGAAAAGTACGCCGAGACATTAAAGGAGTATGTGGAACTGTTCAGGGAATACGGCCCGAGACTTGTGGTGCTCCAGTTTTTCGCCAACTCCTCCTCCAATTTCACAAGGCTGTTTGCCATGCTGTATGCCGCGTTCCGTACCCTTGTCACCGGGACCATGCTCATCGGCGACTGCCTCGTGGTGTTCAACTCCATCGGTCAGGTTTCCTGGACTCTTGTTCGTATGACAGGAGTGATGACGGAGTTCCGTGACCATGCCATGTACATAGAGGACTACCGCTTTTTCCTCGAATATGACCCGAAGATCAAGCGAGTCGCAGAGGGGAAAAAGGCGCAGAAGGGGGACATTGAATTTTCGGGGGTCACATTCACCTACAAAGGTGCAAAAACGCCCGCGCTGAAAAACGTGAGCATGAAGATAAGGCAGGGAGAGCGAATAGCCCTTGTGGGAATGAACGGCTCGGGAAAGACTACTCTCGTTAAGCTCCTTCTCCATCTGTATGAGCCCGTTTCGGGAAAGATCACCTTGAACGGCATCCCCGTGAAGGAGTATGAAACCGACTCCTATAGGGAGCATTTCACGGTGGTGTTCCAGGATTTTAAGATGTTCTCCATGTCCGTTGCCGAAAACGTCCTTCTTCGCCCTCTCAGGGAAGGGGACGAGGAGACTGTAACGGAGGCGCTGAAGAAAAGCGGTGCCTATGACAAGGTGATGTCACTGAAAAACGGCATCCATACCACCCTTACAAGAGAGTTTGACGACGAGGGTGCGGTGCTGTCCGTGGGGGAGGCGCAGAAGGTGTCCCTGGCGAGAGCCTTTACCAACGATTCTCCCGTTGTTATTCTGGACGAGCCCTCCTCCGCCCTCGATCCCATTGCGGAATACAATATGTTCAAGAATATGCTCGAAGCCTGTCAGGACAGGACACTTGTGTTCATCTCCCACCGACTCTCCTCCGCAGTCCTTGCCGACCGTATTTTTATGATGGAGGACGGTAGGATAACGGAATCGGGTTCTCACGGAGAATTGATGAAGAAAAACGGAAAATATGCAAAAATGTTCCGTATGCAGGCAGAGAATTATGCCGAAGGGGAAAGCGAGGTGAAAAACCGTGAGTAAGCATAACGATAAAACAAAAAAAGACAAAAAAGATAAAATCCCGCCGGGGAAAGCCCTCCGATACAATCTTCTGATGCTTCGGAAGATCTGGGGAATGTCCCCGAGATTCTTCATTATCAATTTGCTGACGGGTATTGTGGACGGTATCAGCGGCTCTGTCACCACCGTTTTCACATATATGCTGTTCAACGAGCTTGACCGTCCCGATGTTACCTTCGGAAGGCTGGCGCTGTATCTTCTGCTCATTTTCGGCGTCAATGCCGCCATCGCAGTTTTCTATGCATGGTATCACCAGTATTACTGGGTGAAAGCTGATAAAAAACTTCAATTCATCATGCATTCCGAGCTGTTTGAGCACGCGCTGAAGATGGACCTTGCCTGCTATGACGACCCGAAATTCTATAATGACTATGTCTGGGCAATGGATGAATCCAAGGGGCGCGCCATAACGGTTATGGAGGATACATCGCGGATGCTGACATACCTGATTCAGATATCCACCTTGATTACTCTGATGATGCAGGTGGATGCGGCGGTAGGTATTATCCTTCTTGTGGGCTGTATGATCAATGCGGCAATGTGGATGCTGTCCGACAAAATATATTTCAAGAAGAACGAGCGCATCAAGCCCTACAACCGCAAGAACTCCTATATCAACCGCGTATATCACCTTTCCGACTACGCAAAGGAGCTTCGCATCGGCAATGCGGGAGAAAAGCTTCAGACGGAGTATTCCGAAAGCACCGCCCATATTATAGAGGAAAATGTCAGGGTGGGCAAAAAGATGTATGGGATCGGTACGGTTACGGAATTGATCGATAACGCAACACGGTTTGCCCCCATCATCATTCTGCTGTTCAAGCTGTTTGACGGTACTGCGGAGCTGGGTGCCTTTGCCGCTTCCATCAATGTGATATGGCAGCTGCAGTGGAGTATGTACGATCTTGCCCAAAAGGTGATCCGTATGCCCGACAATGCGCAGTATATCTCGAAATACCTGAAATTCCTTGAATATAAGCCAACCATCGTAAGCGGTGAGCTGACGGCGGAGCCCCTTTCTGCCATCGAATTGCGTAATGTGTCTTTCTCCTACCGCCCCATTGCTCCCGATGAGAAAAAAGAGGGGGAGGGGGAAGAAAAGGTGCCGAAAAAATCCCTTGAAGGCGTAAATCTCACCATACAGAAGGGGGAGAAAATCGCCATCGTAGGATACAACGGTGCCGGAAAGACGACCCTTACCAAACTGCTCATGCGCCTTTACGACCCCACGGAGGGTGAGATCATCTACAACGGACGGAACTTAAAGGAGTATGAGCTGTCGTCCCTGCGCGGAAGGATAGGCACCGTTTTCCAGGATTACAAGATTTTTGCCGCTACCATCGGTGAAAATGTCCTTTCCGACACCTGCGCCGATGCTGACCGCGAGCTTGTAACCGATGCGCTGACGAAAGCTACCTTCCGTGAGAAACTGGATTCTCTTGAGAAGGGCATCGATACGGAGCTGACAAAGGAATTCTCCGACGAGGGTGTAAATCTTTCGGGAGGGGAGAGCCAGAAGGTTGCCATTGCACGGATCTTCGCCCGTCCTTATGATCTCATCATCATGGACGAGCCCTCCTCCGCCCTTGACCCGGCTGCGGAATACGAGCTGAACCACACCATTCTCGAATATGCCGCAGATAAGACCGTGGTGTTCATTTCTCATCGCCTTTCCACCACCCGTATGGCAGACAGGATTCTCATGTTTGCGGATGGGTGCCTGATTGAGGAAGGAAGCCACGACGAGCTTATGGCAATGGACGGAAAATATGCCATGATGTTCCGTCTGCAAGCGGAAAAATACCGTCATACGGCGGCGGTTTGAGCTTGATTTGACAGAAACAGCGATACTTCCTGTACCGATGGAGTATCGCTGTTTTTTTGTGCGCGAGTATTGACATTTACGGTGCGATATTGATATAATACAGATAACCATACAAAACGGTTTTTGAGGTGTTTCATGAAAATCACATCAAAATATTTGGTTTTGCCCATCAACATGAAGATGAGATTAAAAACAGTGCTTCTTTCCGAGGGGGACGGCAGGCTGATATTTGATTTTGAAGCCCATCTTGACCCCCTGACCCCTCAGTTTTATACCTACCTTGATGTGGAACGGTTCCGCGGTATGGATTTGACGGTTTCCGTGGAGCCCGATATGGAAATTGAATTTGCCATGACCGATACAAAGCCTGTGGGCAGCAGTTACCTCCGTCCCTCTGTTCACTTTTCCGCAGATTACGGCTGGCTCAATGACCCGAACGGATTGGTGTACTATAACGGAATTTACCACCTGTTCTATCAGATCAACCCTGTGGAAACGGACTTCGGAAGTATGCACTGGGGTCATGCCGTCTCCACAGATCTGCTTCACTGGGAGGACGGGGAGATCGCACTGTACCCCGACGATATGGGAACCATGTTCTCGGGCTGCGGTATCATCGACGAAGGGAATGTTACGGGATTGTCGGAAAATGGGGATGCCATGCTTCTTTTCTATACGGCAGCGGCAGAGCATACCCGTACTTCCATGGGAAAAAAGTTTACGCAATGCATGGCTTACTCCACGGACGGAGGCAAAACGATTACAAAATATGAAAAGAACCCTGTTGTGGAGAACTATGCCCTTGGAAACCGTGACCCGAAGGTGGTTTGGGTGGAAGAGCTGGATGCCTACGTTATGGCGATATTCCTGGCTGACGACAGAAGGTATCTTTATCGGCTTTTGGAGTCGAAAAACCTCCTTGACTGGACTCCCTTGCAGGATATAACCATCCGTGAGGGGACCGAGGAGTGCCCCGATCTCTATTCTCTTGAGGCGGACGGCGAGAAAAAGTGGGTGTTCTGCGGTGCGGACGATACATATGTGATAGGCTCTTTTGACAAAGGAGCGCGCAGATTCGTTGCTGAAACCGAGCCGAAAAAGCTCCATTACGGAAATGCAAGCTATGCGGGACAGACCTATTCCAATACCCCGGGACGCAGGATCAAGGTGGTATGCAATGTGTTCAGAGATACCGGTGCACAGTTCAGCAGTCAGATGGGAATTCCCATGGAGATGTCCCTCTCGAAGCTCGGCGGTGAGTATTATCTGAAGGGATGCCCCGTCCCCGAATTTGATTCTCTTTCGGGGAATACCGAAGCATATCACGGGAATACAGAAGTGATTCTGTCAAAACAGTCTGCGTATGATATTACCGTGAAAGCCCCGAAGGATGCGGACGATTTCTCCGTTACCGTATTCGGTGAGGAGCTTGTGGTAAAACCGAGGGAAAACCTTATGATATACAGAAAGCATGAGGTTCCCCTTTCCGTCACGGGAGAAGATGTCAACCTTCGCATTATCACCGACACTTTTACTCTGGAGTGCAGTCTGGACGGCGGCTTTGTCAATGCGGTGTTCGGTGTGATTCTCGACAAATCGCTGAATAAACTGAACGTGACATCGGAGAGGGCGGATATCACCGTAAAAGAACTTGAGTCCATATTTAACTGATTTTGCGAATAAAGAAAGGATAAAAAAGTATGAGAATCACATCCAAATATTTAATAATACCCGTTAATCCGCAGGCACAGCGGAAGAAGGTTCTGTTTTACGATAAGGACGGCAGGCTTGTCTATGACTTTGATGCACAGCTTGATGCTCTGACTCCCATGTACAGTATGTATTACGATATGGCGCGCTTTATGGGAATGGAGCTGTCCGTTTCCGTGGAGCCCGAGATGGATATTGCGTTTGCCATGACCGACACAAAGCCCATGGCAGGTGTGTATAACAGCTGCCTCCGCCCCACCGTTCATTTTACGGCGGCATACGGATGGATTAACGACCCAAACGGTCTTGTTTATCACGACGGTGTGTATCATCTTTATTTCCAGCACAATCCCATGGGCGCCTGCTGGGGCAATATGCACTGGGGACACGCTACATCTCCCGACCTCATCCATTGGACGGAGTGTGACCTCGCTCTCTATCCCGATGAGACGGGCACCATGTACTCGGGAAGCGGAATCGTTGACACCAAAAACGCAAGCGGTCTCTCCCCTGAGGGAAAAACCATACTCTTTTACTACACAGCCGCACCGCAGAACAGCCGTCTGAGCGAGGAGGGAGACAAGAAATACGTTCAGTGTCTTGCCTATTCCACGGACGGCGGCAAAACCCTGACAAAATATGAGGGAAACCCCGTGGTGCAATGGATAGAGGACGGAAACCGTGACCCGAAGGTGGTGTGGTGCGAGGAGCTTGGGGTATACCTCATGGCGCTGTATATCGCCCGTGACGAATATCAGCTTTTCGAGTCTGACGACCTTATTACATGGAAAAACCTTCAGACCATCCGTATCCCAGAATCCAGTGAATGCCCCGATTTTTACCCCCTCACCGCAGATGATGGCGAAAGAAAGTGGGTATTCACCGACGCGGACGAGATTTATGCGGTGGGACATATGGATGCCGCCTCACGTCAGTTTGTCATTGACAACGAGGCGAAGAAATTCCACTACGGCACAAACAGCTACGCGGCACAGACCTACTCGGGTATTCCCGACCGATGCGTAAAGATTGCCTGGCACACGGTTACCAAAACGGGAACGCAGTTCTGCTGTGAAATGGGCATTCCCATGGAGATAAGCCTTGTCAACGTGAACGGGGAATACTACATGAAAGCCCTGCCCGTTGCCGAGCTTGACGGAATTGTCCGCAGAACCGATACATACAGCGGAGTGAAAAAGACTCCTCTCTCAAAAACCGCGGCGCACGATATAACAATCAAGGTGCCGAAGGACAGCGAGGACTTTACGCTCACCGTGTTCGGCAGTACATTTGAGGTTAAGCCCTCGGAGAACCTGTTCTCCTTCGGCGACAAGGCCATGCCCATCTCACGCACAGACGGGGATGTGGAGATTCGACTCATTACCGATACCGTCAGCGTAGAATGTTTCCTTGACGGCGGTTTGGTATATGCGGTGTTCGGCAATATTTTGGATAAAAATCTGAATTATTTGACAGTAACAACGGATAAAGCGGAGATCACCGTAAAGGAACTTATGAATATTCATTAACTGAAAGTTAAGTGAAGGAGAAACAGCAATGAAATACGATGTAACAGCCCTCGGCGAGATTCTGATCGACTATACCCCCTGCGGCAGAAACGAATACGGTTATCCAATGTATATCCAGAATCCGGGCGGCGGTCCCGTGAATCTGGCGGCGGCGGTGGCTGCTTTCGGCGGAAAAAGTGCATACATAGGCAAGGTTGGGGACGATGCACAGGGAAGATTCCTTATCGACTGTCTCAAAAAGGCAGGTGTTGATGCATCGGGCGTATGTGCAGACCCCGAATACAACACCACCCTCGCTTTCGTCACACTTTACGAGGACGGGGGACGGGATTTTACCTTCTATTGGAATCACGAAGCACACATCCGCCTCTCCCGTGACGAGGTTCCCTATGAAACCATCGAAAACAGCAGAGTGATGCACATAAGCAGTCTTACCATGACCCATGAGCCTGCAAGAACGGCAACATGGGAGGCTATCAAGAGGGCGAAGGAGGCAGGTGTGCTCATTTCCTACGACCCAAACTACCGCAGTGCCATCTGGTCCGCGGAGGATGCACTGGCGCAGATCAACGCGGTGCTTCCTTATGTTGATATTGTAAAATTCTCCGAGGAGGAGGCAGAAATGGTGGCAGGGACTCCCGACCTTGAAAAGTGTGCGGAGTATTTCCATTCCCTCGGCATTAAGCTCTGCGCCCTGACTCTCGGCAAGGACGGCGCGTATATCTCCGGCAGGGGTGTGTCCTTCCGCAATCCTGCGTACACAAAGGATATCGTTTCCGTTGATACAACAGGTGCCGGGGATATCTTCTGGGGCAGCTTTCTCTCCCGACTCGTGAAGGAGGACGACATGAACGGGGCACTGGCTGATGAAGCGTTCCTCAAAAAAGCCTTCTCGTTTGCATCCGCGGCGGCAGGAATGAGTACCGCAAAGAAGGGCGGCGTACCTTCCGTGCCAAAGTATGAGGATGTATTGGCAGTTCTTTAACCGAATATAGCAAATCGGCTCTGTCTGTGCGATAGGGCTGATTTTTTTTGATGTACAGGCGGATTTTTGATGAGAAAAATCCTTGAAAAAAAGAATAGTTTGTGGTATAATGTAATCTGAATCTTTTTACAATCCACGGAAGTGAGATAATCATGACCCAGACAGAAATCAAGAACGAATACACCCGATTAAAACGGGCGCTGTTCGATAAATACTACGGCAGAATGAACGATAAGCAGCGCGAGGCCATCTACAAAATCGACGGACCTCTGCTTATCCTTGCCGGTGCCGGAAGCGGAAAAACCACCGTTCTCGTCAACCGACTCTGCTACATCATCCGCTACGGCAATGCGTACAATACGGAGCTTGTACCAATGAGCGCATCGGATGCAGATCTCAAAGAAATGCAGAACGCTCTCGATACCCTGTCGGGAGAGGAGCTCGGGGAGTATCTGACCCGTTTTGCCGTAAATCCTCCCCCACCGTGGACCGTGATGGCAATTACCTTCACCAACAAGGCGGCAGGAGAGATAAAGGAAAGACTGACATCCGTATTCGGAGAGGGAAGCGAGGCGGCGACGGAGATCCGCACAGGCACCTTCCACTCCATCTGCGTCAGACTCCTCCGCCAGTACGGCGAACAGATCGGCTACGACCGCAGCTTCAGCATATGCGATATGGACGATGCCAAAAAGCAGATCGCCCTTTGCATGAAACAGCTCAATATCGACGACAAAATGCTCCCGGCAAAGACGGTTCTTAATGCCATCAGCCGTGCAAAGGACAAGCTCATCGCTCCCGAGGAGTTTACCATGAAGGCAGGCGCCGATTTCAAGCAGCGTCAGATAGCCTCAATATACGAGCTGTATCAGGCAAAACTGAAAAGCCAGAATCTCCTGGACTTTGACGATATCATTATGCAGACCGTCCGTCTCCTGACCGAGTGTGAGGACGTGAGAGCAGCGCTCCAGAACCGCTACCGCTATGTATGCGTGGACGAGTATCAGGATACCAACTATGCACAGCTTGTGCTGACACTGCTCCTTTCCGCAAAATACAGAAATATCATGGTGGTGGGCGATGACGACCAGAGCATTTACAAATTCAGAGGTGCGGTCATCGAGAACATCCTGAATTTTGACAAGAACTACGATGACACCGCGGTTATCAAGTTAGAGGAGAATTACCGTTCCACAAAGACTATCCTTGAGGCGGCAAACAGCGTTATTTCCCATAATGAAGGCAGACTCGGCAAGACATTGTGGACAAGCGGCGACGAGGGGGAGAAAATCCTCGTAAAGAAGCTGAATAACCAGAACGATGAGGCGAGGTATATCGCAGGGGTAGTCCAGGCGGCTGCCAACGAGGGCGCATCCTTCAAGGATTTTGCCGTTCTCTATCGCATGAACTCCCAGTCGAGAAATATCGAGCAGGCATTTGCAAAGGCAGGCATCCCATATCGTATGCTGGGCGGAACACGGTTCTTCGAGCGCATGGAGGTAAAGGATATTATCGCCTACCTTGCCATTATCAATAACCCCAACGACGATCTTCACCTCCGTCGGATCATCAATACTCCGAGACGAGGCATCGGTGAGAAGTCAATACAGATAGCGGAGGCGTTGGCGTATGAGGAAAACTGCCCACTCTTTGAATTCCTTCGCAGAGTGAAGCGGTACACGGCAATTTCAACCTCTACCTCCACGCAGATGGTGAATTTCGTCTACATGATCGACTCCTTCCGTGAGATGGCGGCCGAACTTTCCGTTTCCGAGCTTATCGAGCGCGTTATCGAGGATTCGGGTTACAGCAAGATGCTTTCAGAGCTGACCGATCTCGCCGAAAGGGATGAGAGACTGAACAACTTAGGCGAGCTTGTTTCCGCCGCAAAGCAGTATGAAGAAAATGCGGAAAGCCCTACCCTCGTTGAGTTCCTTGAGGACGTTGCGTTGGTTTCCGATGTGGATAAATACGACGAAGCGGCAAATGCGGTGGTGTTTATGACCATCCACAGCGCGAAGGGACTGGAATTCCCGACGGTGTTCCTGCCCGGAATGGAGGAGAACATTTTCCCCGGCTTCCAGACCATCATCAGTCCCAATCAGGACGAGATTGAGGAGGAGCGCCGCCTTGCCTATGTTGCTATTACAAGGGCAAAGAAGAAACTGATCATTACCCATGTAAGGGACAGAATGATAAACGGCAGAACAAGTGCAAATCAGCTTTCCCGATTTGTGGCGGAGATCCCCGAGGCGCTTACCGAGAAGGAGGACACGGCAGGTGAATCAGCAAATCTCATGCGGATGCGCCCGCAGAAGGTAAAGCCCGTGAACCACTTCCTGAAGGAGACTGCAAAGCCTACACCTGCTCTTGCGAAAAAGCCTTCCGCATCAGGGGCAAAGTTCAACGTGGGAGACACCGTCCGTCACATCAGTTTCGGCGTCGGGACCGTGCTTTCCGTAAGACCTATGGGCGCCGATACCCTTTATGAGATCGCGTTTGAATCCGTTGGTACAAAGAAACTTATGGCTACATACGCGAAGCTGACCAAGGCGTAAAAAATTTAATCTTATAAATACATCTGTTAGGAGATTCATATGAAAAACGACAAGAAAATGGTTGAGGCGATCACCTCTATGGAGGTTGACTTCGCCAAGTGGTATACAGACATCTGCAAGAAGGCGGACCTTATTGATTATTCCAGCGTAAAGGGATGCATGATCATTCGCCCCTACGGCTATGCAATTTGGGAGAACATTCAGAAGATCCTTGACACAAGATTCAAGGAACTGGGACATGAGAATGTGTATATGCCCATGTTCATTCCCGAATCCCTCCTTCAGAAGGAGAAGGATCACGTTGCCGGCTTTGCTCCCGAGGTTGCATGGGTAACACACGGCGGAAGCGAGCCCCTTACAGAAA
>SVSU01000061.1 GCA_015064135.1 Oscillospiraceae bacterium | reverse complement strand
TCGCCGATCTTGCGGAAACCTTCGGCGGTGAGAGAAAAATCACCCTCTGCCGCGAGCTTACAAAGCTGAATGAAGAGGTCATGCGCACCACCATAGCGGAAGCTGTCGCTTACTATGAGGAAACAGCTCCCAAGGGTGAATATGTCCTCGTCGTGGACGGATGCGGCAAGGGCAAGGTGCAGGCTGAGAGTTATCCCGAGAGCATTGCCGACCATGTTGAACTCCTTATTGAAAGCGGACTCAGCAAAATGGACGCCATCAAAGCCTGCGCCCGGGCGAGAGGGGTTCCGAAAAGTGTGGTTTACGACGAGATCAACAAACTGTGAGCCGCATCATCCGTTATCATGCCCCCATGTCTTGAGGTTTCCTGCAAACCTGGGCAAACTGTACGATTTTCGTTGCAAATGGCAATACATGGCGGAATGATATTTACAATTAACGTATAAAATGCACAACAAAAACGTCTTGTAAAAAAGGCGTTTTTCTGTTATAATGTAGTAATACATATTATTGCTGATTTAAGGAAGTATATAATTATATAATGGAGGAATCGTCATGAAAACCGTATTTAAAGGCGCTATGGTCTACTCATCCTGCAGCAGGAGTTTTATAAAAGCAGATATCTGCACGGAAAACGGTATAATCACCGATGTTGCGGCGGAGGAAGCTGCCCTCTCCCCCGACACAGAGGTCATTGACTGCGCGGGAAAATACATCATCCCCGGTCTCGTTGACATTCACACCCACGGCAGAGGCGGCTTCGATTTCAACACCGTCAAGGAATCGGAAATGGCTGAAGTACGCGCATCCTACGCGGCGGCAGGTACCACCACCGTTATGGCGACCCTTGCATCCGCAACCCTTGATTCCCTTCACGAATCCATGGAAATAATCGGCAAAAACAGAACCCCCGTCCCCGGTATCGCTTCCATTGCAGGTACACATCTTGAGGGTCGATATCTCAGCGTAAAGAGAAGGGGCGCTCATGCCGAGTCTCTCCTTGCCCCCCTTGACGCTGATGAGCTTGCCGACCTTATCGGAAGAATGTCTCCCCTGCCCGTTCACGTTTCCGCGGCTGTTGAGCAGGACGGAGGCGAGGCTTTCGTGAAGCGTGCCGTATCTCTCGGGGCTACGGTGGGTATGGTACACAGCGATGCCACATACGCGGAGGCGATGGAGGCTGTTCAGTGGGGTATCACCTCCTTCACACACACATTCAACGCCATGAGGCCCATCCACCACAGAGAGCCCGGCAATATGATCGCCTCTCTCATGTGCGATTCCGCTTACACAGAGCTGATCTGCGACGGTGAGCACGTTCATCCTGCCATGATTGCCCTGGCACACCGCACAAAGCCCACGGACAAGCTCATTCTCATCACCGACTCCATGGAAGCGGCAGGCTGCTCCGACGGCACATATGCCATTGCGGGGCTGAAGGTATTCGTAAAGGACGGCCGCGCCATCAATGAAGACGGTGCCCTTGCCGGCAGCACACTGAATCTCTTTGCCGCAATGAAGAATTTCATGTCCTTCACGGGCATTACCCTTGAGGAAGCCATTCCCTGCGCCACATCCAATCCTGCGGCAATGGTGGGCATCGACAGCATCTGCGGTGAACTGAGAAAGGGACTTCGCGCTGATCTGCTCATACTGAACGACCGCACCGACCCCGAGATCGAAGCAGTTTACGCCTTCGGTGCTAAAGTTGAAAGATAAGTTACTTTTAGAATAGATTGAGGTATTATTATGGCTGAAAAATTTTATATCACCACAGCGATCGCATACGCGTCCTCCAAGCCCCATATCGGCAACACCTATGAGATCATCATGACCGATGCCATCGCACGCTACAAGAGAGCAAGAGGCTATGATGTACACTTCTGCACAGGTACCGACGAGCACGGTCAGAAGATCGAAAACAAGGCTCTTGAAGCCGGAATCACGCCGAAAGAGTATGTTGACCGTATTGCAGGCATCATCAAGGAAGTATGGGACGGCATGAACACAAGCTACGACAAGTTCATCCGCACCACCGACGATTATCACGAAGCCGCTGTCCGCCACATTTTCACGAAGATGCTGGAAAAGGGTGACATCTACAAGGGTTACTACGAGGGTTGGTACTGCACCCCCTGCGAGTCCTTCTTCACCGAAACACAGCTGGCCGACGGCAAGTGCCCCGACTGCGGCAGAGAGGTTAAAAAGACCCGTGAGGAGGCTTACTTCTTCAAGATGAGCAAGTACGCCGACTGGCTCATGGAGTATTTCGAGGAGCATCCCGACTTCATCGAACCCGAAGCGCGCCGCAAGGAGATGGTGAACAACTTCCTGAAGCCCGGACTGCAGGACCTGTGCGTTTCCCGTACCAGCTTCAAGTGGGGCGTTCCCGTTGACGAGGACCCTGCCCATGTGGTTTACGTTTGGCTTGATGCACTGACAAACTACATCACAGCCCTCGGCTACGACCCGGCAAACGACAAGCAGCCTGAGCTTTTCGAGAAGTTCTGGCCCTGCGACGTTCACATCATCGGCAAGGACATCGCACGTTTCCACTCCATTTACTGGCCCATTTTCCTCAAATCTCTTGACCTTCCCATGCCGAAGAAGATCTTCGCTCATCCCTGGTTCAATTTCGGCACGGACAAGATGTCAAAATCCAGAGGAAACGTTATCTACACGGACGAGCTGGCAAAGCGCTTTACACTTGACGGTGTACGCTACTATGCCCTCGCCGAGATGCCCTATCTGAACGACGGCTCCATTACCTACGAGGGCATCATCACACGCTACAACACAGACCTTGCAAACAATCTGGGCAATCTTGTAAACCGCACCATTGCCATGACAAAGAAGTATTTCGACGGTACCATTCCCACACCCGCGGGAGATGCGGACACCGACGCCGAGCTGAAGGCGCTTGCCGTTGACACGGTACGCAGCTTCTCCGAAAATATGGACTCCTTCCACATCGCCGATGCCTGCGCTGACATCTTCACCCTCTTCAAGCGCGCTAACAAGTACATCGACGAGACCGCCCCCTGGGTTCTTGCAAAGAGCGAGGACACAAAGGCGCGCCTCGGCACCGTAATGTACAACCTTCTCGAATCCATCCGAATCGGTGCCGTTCTCCTTTCCTACATCATGCCCGACACGGCGGATTCCATCTTCGCTCAGCTCAACACAGACATCCGTTCCTACGACAGCGCGCTTGCTTTCGGCGGAATCAAGGCAGGCGAGGTCGTTGGCGAAGCCTCTCCCCTCTTCCAGAGAATCGACGAGGCAAAGCTCCTGGCGGAAGTTGAGGCAGAGAGAGAAGCGTTCCTCGCCGAGCAGGCAAAGAAGGAAGCGGCAGAGAAGAAGCCCGAGAAGCCCGAGGGCATCGCCCCCATTGACATTGCACAGTTCATGGATGTGGAGCTGAGAACAGCGAAAATCCTCGCCTGTGAAAAGGTTCCGAAGGCAAAGAAGCTCCTGAAGCTGCAGGTTGACCTCGGCTATGAGACACGTCAGGTGGTATCGGGCATTGCAAAGTTCTACGAGCCCGAAGCACTCATCGGAAAGAAGATCATTCTTGTGGCAAACCTGAAGCCTGCGGTGCTCTGCGGCATTGAATCAAACGGCATGATCCTCGCGTCAGGTGAGGAAGAGGTGCGCGTTGTATTCCTTGATCCCGAAACACCTCTCGGAGAACGTGTAAGATAATGATACAGCTTTTTGACTCTCACGCACATTACGACGACAGCCGTTTTGCGAGAGAATTCGAGGGCGGCGGCGACGGTGCCATTCTCAAGGCGAGAGAGGAAGGCGTCATCGGCATCATCAACGTTGGCTCAAGCCTGAAAAACTCACGCAATTCCGTGGCTCTGTCCGAAAAATACAGCTTCATCAAAGCGGCGGCAGGTCTTCACCCCCACGATGCCCAGTTCATCGAAAAAGGGATGGAGGCGGCTGCCCTTGACGAGATTATGTCCCTTCTCCGTCACCCGAACACCGTTGCTCTCGGTGAGATAGGGCTGGATTACCACTACGACGACACGGACGAGGGTGTGCAGAAGAAATTCTTCGATGCACAGCTCTCCATGGCGGAGGAGACAAAAATGCCCGTCATCATCCACGACAGAGATGCGCACGGCGACATTTTTGACATGATCTCCTGTCACAAGAATGTAACGGGTGTGTTTCACAGCTTCAGCGGAAGTGCCGAAATGGCCCGTCAGCTTATAAACAAAGGATGGTACATCTCGTTTTCGGGACCCATCACCTATAAAAACGCGGTAAAGGTAAGAGAAGCCGCATCGGTTTGCCCAAGGGATCGTGTTCTTGTGGAAACCGACGCGCCCTACCTGCCTCCCGTACCTCACAGGGGAGAAATCAATTATTCGGGATACCTGCATTACACGGCGGAAGGACTGGCGTCGGCGATGAACCTCACCATCGAGGAGATCGCCGCCCAAACCATCGAAAACACCTGCCGTCTCTTCGGCATTACTGAGTGGGAATAAGCTGCAGTTGGAGTTGGAGGCGAACCGTCCCACTCCCGAGAATTTCCCTTTCGGAAAATTCTCCAATGAGTAGGCTGAATTTATTGAGTGGGAATAAGCTGCAGTTGGAGTTGGAGGCGAACCGTCCCACTCCCGAGAATTTCCCTTTCGGAAAATTCTCCAATGAGTAGGCTGAATTTATTGAGTGGGAATAACGTGCAGTTTGGGCTGTAAGCGAACTGTCCCACTCCCGAGAATTTCCCTTTCGGAAAATTCTCCAAGGAACAGCTTGAATTTAATGAGTGGTATCGAAAAATAAAAGAAACTGACCAAGGGGAATAGGCAATATGATAACATACGTTCAAAAAAACACCTTGTATATCAACATCACAAACCACTGTACCAACAAATGCGATTTCTGCATCAAAGAGCGAAACGGCATGGACATCCGCATCGACGACCTGACATTTGAGAGAGAGCCGTCCCTTGACGACATCCTCTTTGAAGTAACATCAGCCAATCTGAACAAATACAACGAGATCGTTTTCAGTGGGTACGGTGAGCCTACCTGCCGTCTGTACGATATGCTCACCATCTGCAAAAAGATCCGCGAGATAACCGATACGCCCATCCGAGTCAACACAAACGGTCACGCATCCATGATCATGGGCGAGGACACGGCTCCCCTCTTCAAAGGGCTTGTTGACTCCGTTTCCATCAGCCTCAACGCAGCGGAATCGGACACCTATGTGAAGCTTTGTCACCCGAAATTCGGAGATGACGCCTACATCGGTGTGCTGAAATTTGCCCGTGATATTATAAAATATGTCCCTGAGGTGATCTTATCCGTCAATGGGGAATCCATCTCCGCTGAGGATATCTCCCGATGCGCTGACATTGCGGCAAACATCGGAGCAAAATTTGTGGTAAGAGACCAACTTACCGTTCTCTGAAAGTCACACCGCATTATCACAAAAAAGCGAAACACCCGTCGCCTACCCGTTTTTACGGGCAGATGACAGGGTGTTTTTTCATATAACTTCCGCTTTCCTCAAAGGGTGTGCGGCACATGGTATATAAGCGGTCTGCTCTCCCGTGGATGCTGTACTGTTCCGAAACCTCGGACGGTATGTTTGACGGTTTTGTGATAATGGGGAATGTGCTTTTTTTTCTGAGTTCCGAGAGATACTCCCGTCCCCTTCCGTTTGCGGCAAGGAGAAGGGTAAACCGCGGCGGCTCCCTGAGCATTTCCGTCCTCACACCCAGCATGGCAAAAAGGATAGCGCGGCGTATTCTCGCGTCGGTGTATTTCTTTGTTGCCGCACCTCGAAAAAATTCATCGGGTGTAATTGACTCCTCGGCTTTTGATGAGATCCACTCCCAAAGTCCGCCGCCGCATTCGGCATAGTCACTGCACAAACTGCCCGTCAGTCGGCTCAGGCGGCAGAACTCATGGGAAAGTCTGCGGTAATTCCTTAAATCCACCGCGCGCTCTCTCTCGTAAGAATAGACGGAGAGGGCTTCCCTCGGCACATAGGGAGCAAGAGGCGAATACTCTCCGCCATAGAGCATGGCACGAAGGTCACTTGCACTTTTATATGATGCCGCCGCCCCCGTTATTCTCGGAAACACACGAAAATCAACTTCATGTTCTCCGATATTCCTTAAATACTCCGCCGCGAGCTTGTCATTGGCACCGAGAGAATAACCAAGCTCCGAAAGGGCACGATCACTGAGCACCGCACTTCCCTCACCCCTTGCACTCTCCTTTTCCATCTCCATGAGACGGCGCAGGTATTCCGATGAGCCCTTCGCCCGGGCTGCTCCGCGAATATATTCGGTGTCCCCGTTTTCACTGCCGCACACGAGGGAATCCGCACCCATGGCAAGGGCAATATTCACCCCACCCATGGCAAAGGACTCCGTCCCCGAGGAGCACCACGGGAAAGGCAGCTCCACCACAATATCGGCGGCAGGTTCACCTCCGTCCTCGGGTGTGGAGACGAGAATTCCGGCTCGTGTATACTTATCAAAGACGGCAGGAATGGCGCGCTGAGTAAAGTTCCCACTCATAACGGCGATAACGATCCCTCCAAAGGTTTCCCTCGCCTTCCTGAAGATATGTCTGTGACCATTGTGGTAAGGATTTATTTCACATATAATTGCCGTTTTTTTCATATTTTTTTGTTATTTCCTCTGAACTGTGTGAAACTGCTTGTAATTTTAACAATTTTCGTATATAATTATAACCGATAACCACGGAAAAGTCAATTTCCCGGGGCATTTTCATCATGTCATTACAATTACGGAGATCAACTCCGAAGAAAGGTTGGTTCTACCACTATGAAAGTACTTGTTGTAAACGCAGGCTCCTCCTCTCTGAAGTATCAGCTTTTTGATACCGCTACCGAATCTGTTCTCGCAAAGGGTATCTGCGAAAGAATCGGTCTTGACGGTCATCTTGAGCACAGAAAGGGTGAGTCAGGTGAGAAGATCAAGGTTGATATTCCCATGCCCGATCACGCTGTTGCCACAAATATTGTTGTAAAGTACCTCACCGATCCCGAAACCGGTGTTATCTCCGATATGAACGAAATTGAAGCTGTCGGCCACCGCGTTGTCCATGGCGGTCCCTACTTCTTTGAATCCGTTCTTCTCAATGACGATGTTCTCGCTAAGCTGGAGCTCTGCCGTGACTTCGCTCCTCTCCACACAGGCGCGCACATCATGGGTATCAAGGGCTGCCTCGCTGTAATGCCCAATGTTCCCCAGGTTCTCGTATTCGACACAGCATTCCATCAGTCCATGCCCGAGGAAGCATACACCTACGGTATCTCCCGCGAAATGGCTGAAAAGTACCACATCCGCCGCTACGGTGCTCACGGTACTTCCCACAGATACGTTTCCCGCGAAATGGCTAAGCTTCTCGACAAGCCTGTGGAAGAGACAAAGATCATCACCTGCCATATCGGCAACGGTTCCTCCATCTCCGCTGTAAAGGGCGGCAAGTGCATGGATACCTCCATGGGCCTCACTCCCCTTGAAGGCGTTATGATGGGTACACGCTGCGGCTCCATCGACCCTGCCATCGTTCCCTTCCTCATGGAAAGAGAAGGCTGGACTCCCGCTGAAGCTGACAACTACATGAACAAGAAGTGCGGCTTCCTCGGCGTTTCCGAGATCTCCTCCGACAGCCGTGACATTGAGGCTGCCATCCTTGAGGGCAACAAGCAGGCAAAGACCGCTGCCTTCACCCTCGCATACCAGATCAAGAAGTACATCGGCTCCTACACTGCTGCAATGAACGGCGTTGACGCTATCGTTTGGACCGCAGGTATGGGCGAAAACAACACCGAGCTTCGCGAAAGAGCGTGCGCAGGTCTCGAATTCTTCGGCATCAAGATCGACAACGAGCTGAACGCCAAGATCCACCACCAGAGCGATACAGTGGAAATCTCCACTCCCGACTCCAAGGTTAAGGTTTACGTTCTGCCCACAAACGAAGAGCTCATGATCGCATCCGACACAGAGGCTATCGTTTCCAAGCTGTAATCGTTTCCACCCGGCAAAAAAACACTGCTGCATGATTCTGCGGCAGTGTTTTTTGTTTTACAGATCATTCTTTTTCAAGCGGAACAGGAGCCTTGCAAGTGCCCTTCCGTTAAAGGGAATGAGGGGATAGAGGTATTTTCTCTTTCCGTTCACCGTTTTCGTCGTCGCCACAAGAACAAGTCCGATTACAAGACCGCCCACAAATCCCCAGACACCGAAAATCGCGGTCAGAGCAAGGGTGAGCATCCGCAGATATTTGAAGGAGTACCCGAGCTCATAACTGGACTGGGTGAAGTTGGCGATTGCCACAAATGCCATATACAGAATAACGTCCGGTGACAGCCAGCCAACCGTCACGGCAAAGTCACCGAGCAGGAGACCGCCTACCACGGAAAGGGAGTTTGACAGGATATTGGGCGTGTTCAGGGATGCCAGTTTCAAGCCGTCGAGTGCAAACTCTGTCAGGTAAAGCTGGAACAGTATGGGCAGCGCCCCCGGGTCCTTCGGTACGACAAAGGCAAGCCAGTCGGGAAGGATGCTCTCGTTCATGAGAAGCAGGTACCACAGGGGTGTGATAATGACGGTCATCCAGAAGATGAGGTGGCGGAGGATTCGGAGGTAGGTGCCCGTGAGAGGTGGGAAATAATAATCGTCCGTTTCCTGCAGGAAATCGAATATAGTAGTCGGAAAAATCATCGCTTCGGGGCTGTTGTCAATGAGAAGCACAACCCCACCCTCAAGTATGGTTGCCGCCGCCGCATCGGGTCGCTCCGTCTCCCTTATTTTCGGGAAAGGGTTGTACCAGCCGTCCTTGATAAGGGACTCCGCCAGACTCCTGTGGCCGAGCACAAGAGACTTCACCTTGAGCCCCTGCAGCT
This sequence comes from Oscillospiraceae bacterium, assembly GCA_015064135.1. Lineage (GTDB taxonomy): Bacteria > Bacillota > Clostridia > Oscillospirales > CAG-272 > UMGS1696. The sequence continues at coordinate 4,292 of SVSU01000061.1, read as the reverse complement.
TCCCTTTCAGTTCCTCCACATAGCCGCTGTCCGCCTTCCCTTCCATGTAGCAGAGTGCAACGTCTGTCCGTGTGCTCTCGCCGATATTGAGGTAGGTGACAGTAAGCGCCGTATCTCTGATCCTTCGGCGGATCATGGCAGTATTGAAAATCAAGGTCTCAACAAAACCGTCGCGGCTTCCGCGCATAACCTTGTCGTTCTCGGGCTCCGATGCCTCCCTTGCCGGATAGGTGCGCGAGTCGATGACAATGGCATTGGGACCGAAGCCGTCGCATAGGAAGGCGGTGCAGCCACTCATGACCATGAGCACAAGGCTGTCAACGGAATCCGTCACATCTACTTCAACGGTGGGCAGGCTCTTCTCCGCAAAATCTGCCGCCGCACTCTCGCTCCTGTCCCCGAAATCCTTCACGGAAACCAGATACACCATCAGCTTCTGCATGAGCTCCGCTTTCACAAAGCCGTCGATGTAGTACATGACGAGGCGGTTGTTTCCCACACGCATGGGCCGCTTGATGATATCGAAACTGTCGTCCACGCGGAGGATCCTGTCCATGACGGCAATGTCGGAATCGAAATCCCCCGTAATCTTTTCGCTGTAAATCTCCACAAAAATGCCTCCGTTTCATCCTTTTGCCATTAGGATGCACGGAGGCATTATTTTTATGCATTATTTTCTTGTTTTTCCGTTGTTGTTCTTGAAAAACTGATAGTAATAACAGGGGATCATGCCGTTGTAGAGCTTTCTCACCTTGTCGGGACGTCTGCCGTAGAGCTTCGGAAAATGCTCGTTGGGGGTCAGTACATAGATCTGCCACATTCCAAGTCCCGCAAACGCCGCACCCATGTTTTTGTAAAGCTCCTCCGCCTCGCCCGAGGTAAGAAGTCTCTCGCCGTATGGGGGATTGGTGACGACCGTCCCTCGTCTGCCCCTCGTTTCGATGTCCATGGCGTCCATCTTGAAGCATTTCACTGCTTTACCCACTCCTGCTCTCTCAGCCGCCGCACGGGCAATGTCCACGCATTTCGGGTCAATATCGGAAGCGAATGCCTCAAAGCCGCTGTCCGTGAGAATCGCCGCCTCAGCCTGCGCTCTCGCCTCATCCCATGAATCCTTCGGGAAGATGGGATACTTTTCTGCGGCAAAAGAGCGCTTCAGCCCGGGGGCGATATGCCGCATCATCATGGCAGATTCAATAGCGATGGTGCCCGAGCCGCAGAAGGGGTCCCACAGGAGAACATCCTCCCTCGGTCTCGCCAGCTTCACCATTGCCGCCGCCAGTGTTTCTCTGAGAGGAGCCGCCACGGTCTCGGGTCTGTATCCCCTCTTATGGAGAGGCATACCCGACAGGTCTATCATAAGTGACGCTCTGTCCTTGAACAGAAAGAATTCGATCTTATACCGCGTTCCCGTTTCGGGGAGGATGGTGAGCCCATACTTTGCGCCGAGACGGACGGAGATGGATTTTTTGATGATCTTCTGGCAGTCGGGAACGGAAAAGAGGGTGCTCTTTATGGAATGCCCCGACACGGGAAATTCATCGTAACGTCCGATGTATCTCTCCCACTCCAATTTTTTTGTGCCTTCAAAAAGCTGGTCGAAGGTGACAGCCTCAAAGCTGCCGAGAAGGATATACAAACGTTCCGCAAAGCGCAAATTGATGCTGCATACGGCGCACGCCGCCTCGTCGCCCACAAAGGTGATCCTTCCGTCCATGGTTTCCGTTCGCTTATAGCCTAAGCTGTCGATCTCCTCCCCGAGCAATCCCTCAAGGCCAAAGAGGCAGGTCGCTACATATGTCATTTCCATTGATATGATTCCTTTCGATAAACTCAGTCTGCTCGGGAGTGGGATGGTTCGCTTACGATTTCATGTGTATTTTATCCCCACTCGATAAATTAAGTCTGTTCGTTGGAGAATTTTCCGCAAGGGAAATTCTCGGGAGTGGGGCAGTTCGCTAACAAATCCGGCTGCACCTTATCCCCACTCGATAAACTAAGTCTGTTCGTTGGAGAATTTTCCGCAAGGGAAATTCTCGGGAGTGGGGCAGTTCGCTAACAAATCCGGCTGCACCTTATCCCCACTCAGGTTTCTTTGGGGGAGGAGGACTTTGGCAAAGTAAATGTAAATCTGCACCACTTGCCATGCTCGCTTTCCACCCAAATCTTTTCCTTGTGTGCCTCGATAATCGTTCTTGCAATATACAGTCCGAGACCGACTCCCGTTTTGTCAAGCCCTCTGCTCTTGTCAGCCTTATAGAACCTGTCAAATACATAAGGCAGCTCATCCTCGGGTATGCCGTCGCCTTCGTTGTAAACGCTTACGATTATCTTGCTGCCCTCTTCCCTGATGGAGATGTCGTAGACCCCCTCATCGTGGGAGAACTTGATTCCGTTATCACAGATATTGTAAAGGATCTGATGGATGGCATCGCGGTCTGCGTTGACATACATATTGTCGCGGTCTGCATTGAAGCGTACATCCAGCCGTTTTGCTTCCAGCCTCTGTTCGGAGGAAATGATGATCTCCCTCGCCTGCTCACAGATGTCGAAGGGCGCCATATTGAACTTTCGCTCCCCTGCCTGGATCTTTGTGATCTCAAGAAGGGTGGAAACCAGTCTTGACAGGCGCCGCACCTCCGAGGCGATGACACCGAGGTAGTGATTGTGCTTTTCCGGGGGGATGGCACCGTCGATAATGCCGTCGATAAAGCCCGATATGGTAGTCATGGGCGTCCTCAGATCATGGGAAACGTTGGAGAGGAAGGTCTGCTTCATCTGCTCGCTGTCCTGGAGGGAGCCTGCCATATTGTTGAATGCGTCCGCCAGCTCGGAAACCTCATCACTGCCGTTCACGGGTACTCTCACATCAAAATGCCCTGCCGCGAACTCCTTTGCCGCACGGCTCATGGCGCGGATGGGAGACACAAGACGTTCGCTGATGAAATACACCGCCACAAGGGCCGCCAGCATCAGCCAGAGGCTTGACATAATGATGGTCTTATTCATTGCTTCAAGAAGATCGTCAAAGCCGGAGGTGGGCATGGCGGTCATGACGCTTCCCACCATCTTCCCCTCAGTGGACGTGATGGGGAGAATATAGACAGACTGCTTTTCGGCAAAAAAACCCTCCATGGTGTCTGTCCTTACAACACCCGAGGAAAGCCGCAGCTCGGAGAGTACCGATTCGGGATAAACAAGACCGCGCGCCTCGGGTACAATGCCGTTCTCCGCGGAATACTCCATATATTTTTCCGATCCGCCTGCCAGTTTGATCACACCGTCACCGTCGGAAACAAAGATCACGAGGTCCTCCAGATTGATGGACATCACATCCAGAATGGGCTTCACATCTGCCACATAATCGTTCAGATACGCGCTGAAATTGGCACTGCCTCTTCTGTTGTAATCGTCAATGATGAAATCTGTAACGGAATACGCCACATTGGAAAGGGTGCGCGTCCGCGTATCTTCATTATAATCCGTTACAAGAGACGTGATCACGGAGGTGGAAATGAAAATGCTCAGGATATTGATGAGCATAAAGGCGGAGATATATTTTACGAAAACACTTTTAAACATACGAACACCACAAAAGAGAGGGATAACGAGACTGCCGCCACCATTATCCCCCTCGGATTCATTCGGTTTTACTGGATCAATTCAAACTTATAGCCAACGCCCCAAACAGTCTTGAGAGACCACTTGTCGGAAACGCCTTCCAGCTTCTCGCGGAGTCTCTTTACATGAACGTCAACGGTACGGGAATCGCCCAGGTAATCAAAGCCCCATACCTTGTCAAGAAGCTGATCGCGGGTGAATACCCTGTTGAAGTTGGAGGCGAGGAAGTAGAGAAGCTCCAGCTCCTTCGGCGGAATGTCAACCGCCTTGCCGCACAGCTTCAGCTCATACTTCTGATGGCTTATTTCAATATTCTCAAACTTGATGGTTTCATCATCACTCTGATTGTCGTGTGCGGAATAGCGTCTCAGAACCGCCTTGATTCTTGCGGAAAGTTCCTTCATATCGAAAGGCTTTACCACAAAGTCGTCCGCACCCAGCTCAAGTCCGAGAACCTTATCGAACACTTCTCCCTTCGCCGTTACCATAATAACGGGCTTGGATGAAATCTCGCGGATCTCGCGGCATACCTGCCAGCCGTCCTTGTTCTTCGGGAGCATAATGTCAAGCAGCACAAGGTCGGGCTCGTACATCTTGAAATAGCTCAGCCCCTCAATGCCGTCTCCCGCAGTCTTTACCTCATAGCCTTCCTTCTCAAAATAGAGCGTCAG
>SVSU01000060.1 GCA_015064135.1 Oscillospiraceae bacterium | reverse complement strand
GGCAAGGGATGCCTCCAACCGCCAACACGGTATGAGGTGGACGTATCTGCCATATTTCCGATGTCAAAATACCGCGACACAATGGAGGCCGGAAGAATTGCCGGCAAAAAGGGAAGCGCCGCAACTCCGCCGAGAACAAGGAAGATCGCTCGTCTGTGCCACATCAGGAGGAACACCACCATGGCAAGCACCAATGCAAGCATCGCACCGCGGCTCCATGAACAGACAAGCCCCAGCCCCAGAATGCCGAGACATACAAACGCTCCCGATTTTCTCATCCCCCCCCATCTGCGAAGGAGAATCCCCACAGCAATGGGAATGATGAGAACCAGGTATTCGCCGTACATATTGGGGTTTTCCAAAGTTGCGTAAGCACGTCCCGTAATGGCGCCGAACAATTCGGTATCAAGCCATGCATCATCCATAACGGCCGTCCCCGTGAAATAGGTGATAAGACCATATACGGAAATAAGAGTTCCCGAGATCACGCTTGCCGCTGAGCAGCGAACCAGCCATTCCATACTGCGGATAAGACCGACCACGAGAAAATATGCGCAAAGAAAACCTACCATCAAAAGTACCTGCATCAGGGACGAGGAGGAAACGCTGATGAACCCTCCCGTAAGCAAAACAAAGGCAAAAGCCAGCGCCGCAATATCAACAGGCTCCGCCCTGAACACTCGCTTTCTGCGGAACAGCTTGATGAGATAACAAACGAAAGTGTATCCCTCAATGCCGAGCAGGACCATGGTTGGCAGGATGGGCATAAAGAAAAACAATGCCAGAACCCCAAGTTCAGGTTTCACGAGAACAATGTATGCCCCCACTATCACAGCCACCGCGGCAATCAGCAAGGCAGGAGACACCTTGTAGGTCACAGCCCCGAAGATCATCCCGGCAAGAAACGCGGTACTCATATTGCCGCCGCCTGTTCTTACGGTCATATCCTCCTCGGTGAAGCCGGTTGCCCGTCTGATAACATCCCCCACAAAGGAAGAGCACAATGCCTCCGATAAACTCTTTTTTGAAAGAACCAACGGCAAGCCCGAAACAATCAGAACAACAGCGATCATAATACTGTCATTCAAAAGAATATCTTCTCCCGAAACATCTCCCGTGAGAAGGGCACGGATCACCGCAATCACAGCAGTATACGCACCGAAAGAAGCGGCAAATGTTCCGTATACCTTCAGCCTGCACCCGAGCAAAAAACCGGAACAATATCGCCCGAAACGAACGAACAAACTGTCCTCTATGGAACGGCACAGCCACTTCCGCAGTCTTTCCCAAAGGGCCGCGGCACGAGTTCCCCCAACCCATTCAAAAAACGCAGAACGATTCTCCGTGGGATAGCCTGTAAAAATAAAGCCAAAGAGGCCGCATTTCAATTTTCGGTAGATCAGAATCGTCAATGCTTCAAGTCCGCCCAGAATGATGCTGCCGCGGACGAGGGAGAGAAAAAAGTGCCCGCCGCGTTTTTCGTCATTCCGCCGCATACACAATCCTCCTTATATCACGACAAAATATTTCCAAATATACTTTTCCTATTATTATACAATACCCTGCTCCGATTTTCAACAGTTAAATGATGAATTCATTCAAATAAAGGAAGAAAAAGCCGGGAAAAACCACTGAAACCCCAAAAAACAAAGCGGCATACCGATCATCGATATACCGCCCCACTCACATAACCGGCGCAGATTATTTTTCAGCCTTGTTCATCAGTTCACGAAGAGAGGTCAGCTCCTCCTTTGTGAACTCTTCTCGGTCCATAATCATAGAGATCAATCTCACCCGATTGCCGCTGAAAGCACGCTCAACAAAATCCTCTGCAATAAATCTTTTATATTCCGCTTCATCCACAAGGGGCGTATAGCAATTCGCTCTTCCGTGCTTTTCCGAACTGATAAAACCCTTGAACTGCAGTCTTGTAACCAGCGTAAGAACTGTAGTCAGCTTCAGTCTGCTGAGGTTGGGAAAACGCTTCATCACAAGACCGGCGGAGACATCCTTCTCCCCTTCCGCAGTCAGCGCCCAGATTCCCTGCATTACCTCAAGCTCACTTTCGGGCAGTTTGATAAACTTCTTTTCTTCCATATGGTTGACTCCTGATATCTCAATCGCACAATTTGTTTTTTTATTATCTGCCGAAAATCGCCTTTGATCCTCCAAACGCAGACCTATATACTATACCACAATTTACTACACAAGTCAAGGTCTAACCGAAATATTTTCCCATGAGGATTTCCCAAAAATGTTTTTCACACAGAAACTCATCCTGACAATTTATCGAAATATCATCGTTTGTTAAAAACAAATCCAAAAACGGATTGACAAAACGACAAAAAAGAGATATAATATCTCTGTATCAATATTTTAAAGGCAACGACGGAACGAGTACGCACTGCAAAACGTCACAGAGAGCCCGGAAAAGCTGAAAACCGGGCACGGAAGCAGACGGAAAATCACTCCCAAGCCGCATAGGTGAAGCCACGCGCCAAGCCTGTGCCGGAATCCACCCGTTATGTGGAAGCGGATACGAGGCATCGCAATACCCCTCACGTCCGTCAGATATGCAGCAAGTATGCAGGTGGTTATACAGTGAATCAAAGCTCTGTCCCGGATACGGACGGAGTTTTTTTATTTTCCCCACCGCATGATGCCGCCGTTTTCCCAAATCAAACACGAAATAATTTATCCGAAAGGACGGCTATACGATATGTACAAGAAAGTTTCGACGAATCTCAACTTTGTCGAGAGAGAAAGAGAAACCCTCAAGTTCTGGAACGAAAACAAAATCTTTGAAAAACAGCTTGCTCTCAATGCAGACAAGCCCGGCTACACATTCTACGACGGCCCCCCCACAGCAAACGGCAAGCCTCACATCGGCCACGTTCTCACCCGTGTTATCAAGGATATGATCCCCCGTTATCACTGGATGAAGGGTCACGATGTCCCCCGTAAGGCAGGCTGGGACACCCACGGTCTCCCCGTTGAAATTGAGGTTGAAAAGAAGCTGGGGCTGGACGGCAAGGAACAGATCGAGCAGTACGGTCTGGAGCCCTTCATCAACGAATGTAAGGAATCCGTATGGAAGTATAAGGGAATGTGGGAGGACTTCTCCGGTACCGTCGGCTTCTGGGCTGACATGGAAAAACCCTATGTTACCTATGACAACAACTTCATCGAGTCCGAATGGTGGGCGCTGAAGGAAATCTGGAACAAGGGTCTCCTCTATAAGGGCTTCAAGATCGTCCCCTATTGCCCTCGCTGCGGTACTCCCCTGTCCGCACAGGAAGTTGCACAGGGATATAAGACCGTCAAGGAACGCTCCGCCGTTGTCCGCTTCAAAGCGGTGGGCGAGGACGCGTACTTCCTTGCGTGGACTACAACTCCCTGGACTCTCCCCTCCAACCTCGCACTCTGCGTAAACCCCGACGAGACCTACTGCAAGGTAAAGGCTGCTGACGGCTACACCTACTATATGGCAAAGGCTCTCCTTGACACCGTTCTCGGCAAGCTCAAGACAGACGATGCACCTGCTTACGAGATCATCGAAGAATTCGACGGCAAGGCGCTGGAATACAGAGAATACGAGCCCCTCTTTGCCTGTGCGGGAGAAGCTGCCGCAAAGCAGAAGAAAAAGGCACACTTTGTAACCTGCGATTATTATGTAACCATGAGCGACGGTACGGGTATCGTACACATCGCCCCCGCATTCGGTGAGGACGATGCCAAAGTCGGCAGAGCGTATGACCTCCCCTTCGTTCAGTTCGTTGACGGTGCCGGCAATATGGCTCCCGAAACCCCATACGGCGGCGTATTCGTAAAGAATGCAGACCCCATGGTCATCGCAGACCTTGACAAGGAGGGCAAGCTCTTCGACGCTCCCAAGTTCGAGCATGAGTACCCCCACTGCTGGAGATGCGACACTCCCCTTATCTACTACGCTCGCGAATCCTGGTACATCAAGATGACCGATGTTCGCGAAAACCTCGTTAAGAACAACAACACCGTAAACTGGATCCCCGAATCCATCGGTAAGGGTCGTTTCGGCGACTGGCTGGAGAATGTTCAGGACTGGGCTATCTCCCGTAACCGTTACTGGGGTACACCCCTCAACATCTGGGAATGTTCCTGCGGTCATCGCCACTCCATCGGCAGCATCGCCGAGCTTCGCGAAATGTCCGACAACTGCCCCTCTGACATCGAGCTCCACCGCCCCTACATCGATGCTGTTACCCTGAAGTGTCCCGAATGCGGCGGCGAGATGCACCGTGTTCCCGAGGTTATCGACTGTTGGTTCGACTCCGGTGCGATGCCCTTCGCTCAGCATCACTATCCTTTTGAAAACAAGGACCTCTTTGAAGCTCAGTTCCCTGCTGACTTCATCTCCGAGGCTGTTGACCAGACAAGAGGTTGGTTCTACTCCCTTATGGCGATCTCCACCCTCCTCTTCGACTGCTCTCCCTATAAGAATGTAATCGTTCTCGGTCATGTACAGGACGAAAACGGTCAGAAGATGTCCAAATCCAAGGGCAACGCAGTGGATCCCTTTGATGCGCTGAACACCTACGGCGCCGATGCTATCCGCTGGTACTTCTACACCAACTCCGCACCCTGGCTCCCCTCCCGTTTCAGCGGAAAGGCTGTAACCGAGGGTCAGCGCAAGTTCCTCGGAACACTGTGGAACACCTATGCATTCTATGTACTGTACGCGGATATTGACGAATTCGACCCCACAAAGTATAACCTGAAGGACTGCGCGCTCTCCGTTATGGATAAGTACATCCTCTCCGTCCTTAACACCACGGTGGGCGATGTTGACCGTGAGCTTGCATCCTATCACATTCCCGAAGCCGCACGGGCGCTCTCCGCATTCGTTGACGAGCTTTCCAACTGGTATGTACGCCGCTGCCGTGAACGCTACTGGGGTACCGCTATGACCGACGACAAGATCGCCGCGTACATGACACTCTATACAGCCCTCGTCACCATCGCAAAGACGGCGGCTCCCATGATTCCCTTCATGGCAGACGATATCTACCGCAATCTGGTTTGCTCCGTTGACAAGAATGCTCCTGAATCTATCCACCTCTGCTCCTTCCCCACCGTGGACGAGACCATGATCGACCATGAGCTTGAGGAAGCAATGCACTATGTTGTTGATGTGGTTGTTCTGGGCAGAGCAGCAAGAAACGGCTCCACCATGAAGAACCGTCAGCCCCTTTCCGTTATGTATATCAAGTCTGACCGCACCGTGGGCGACTTCTACCGTCAGATCATCGAGGAAGAGCTGAATATCAAGAAGGCTGAATTCGTTTCCGACGTTTCCGCATTCTCAAGCTACTCCTTCAAGCCCCAGCTCAAGACCGTGGGCCCCAAGTACGGCAAGCTCCTCGGCAAAATCAGAGAAGCGCTCACCGACCCCTCCCTTGACGGCAACGCGGCTATGTCAGAGCTCACGGAAAAGGGTGCCCTTACCTTCAATTTCGACGGCGAGACCGTAGAGCTGACCGAGGCTGACCTTCTTATCGAGACACAGCAGATGGCAGGCTACTACTCAGTATCCGACCACGGCATCACAGTTGCCCTTGATACAAACCTGACAGAGGAGCTTATCAACGAAGGCTTCGTGCGCGAGGTCATCTCCAAGATCCAGACCATGCGTAAGGAAGCGGATTTCGTTGTCACCGACCATATCACCGTTGATATCACGGGAAGCGAAAAACTGACTGCCATCCTCACCGCCTCCCCCGACGAAGTAAAGACCGCAGTCCTCTGCGATACTCTGACCTTCGGCGCGGCAGCTTCCGATTCCATCACAAAGGAATGGGACATCAACGGCGAAAATGTTGCAATCAGCGTAAAGAGAGTATAATTCGACCGTGGTGACACCGAGGGGCGGCGGTGGTAACAGCTGTGCATCGGCTCGTTGACGGCTGTGGGGGATTATTACCAAAGTTTGAGTTTTTATGACAGTAAAATATGATTTTCTCCTCACAAAAAGCCCCTTTATACACATAAATATCAAAGAATCCTCACAAACAACAAAGTATGTTGTAAGGTTTGCCGATTAAAATTTGCAGCAAAACTATTGATTTAGGAAATAATATTTGATATAATGTATGTATGATTTCAGAGGTATCACCATACCCTCTTGACGGTATGCAGAAGGATTGCCTCGCATTACATCACTCATAAAACAGCGTGATGTCAATTTAATTTATAATTGGGAGCGTATATATGATTTCTCGTGATGTTACAATAAAGAATAATGTAGGACTTCATGCAAGACCGGCTACATTCTTTATTCAGAAGGCAAATTCCTTCAAGAGTTCCATCTGGGTTGAAAAGGATGACCGCAGAGTGAACGCAAAGAGCCTGCTGGGTGTTCTTTCCCTCGGAATCGTTAAGGGAATGACCATCACCCTTATTGCAGACGGCGCCGATGAAAGCGATGCACTGGAAGGTCTCGCTGCGCTGATCGACTCCGGTTTTGCGGAATAATTTCACCGAAACTATACCAAAATGATGAGCGAGGGCTTCTTTTTCCCTCGCTCACTTTATATTCTGAACCAATTCAAGGAGGTTACTTTGGCGATGACATCATCCAATGATAAAAAGCAGCCACGGCTTGAATACCTCCGAGAAAAAGCGGCGGCTCTCCCCCGTTCTCCCGGGGTCTATATCATGCACAACGCCGCAGGCAAGGTCATCTATGTGGGAAAATCCCGCAGTCTCCGTGACCGTGTTTCCCAATACTTTCACGGCACCCACGACAGAAAAACGGAAAAAATGGCGTCATCCGTCCACGATTTCCGTTTTGTCACCTGCACCACGGAGATGGAAGCCCTTGCCCTTGAAAACAGCCTCATCAAGCAATACACCCCGAAATACAACATCAAACTGAAGGATGCAAAGGCATATCCGTACCTTAAAATCACCATACGGGATCAATACCCGCGCATTAAGGTCACCCGAAAACGAACCGCAGACGGCAGTCTGTATTTCGGTCCCTATTCTTCTCTCCAAACCGTGTACAGCGTACTGGCTTCTCTGGAACGCACCCTCGGTATCCCCACCTGCAAAAAAAACTTCCCCGAAGATATCGAAAAAGGGCGACCCTGCGTCCTCAGCCAGATCGGACGGTGCATCGGACTTTGCACGGGCAAGGTTTCAGAGACGGAGTATCGGGAAATTATAGAACGTGCTGCGGTTATCCTTCGAGGCGGCACCCACGAAACCATCACCGCCCTTACGGAAAAAATGAACCGCGCCGCAGAGGAGTTGGAGTTTGAAGAAGCTGCACGGTGCAGAGACAGCATTGCCGCACTGCGCAAGCTGGGCGAGAGACAGAAGGCGGTGGGCTCCCCGGATGTGGAATGTGACGTTATCGGCCTCCACCTTGCCACATTTGAGAACACGGATGTGACTTTCCACGACTGCGCCTCCGTTTTCTATATCCGAAGCGGCTATATCTCCGACAGTGAACATTTTCTGTTCGGAACGGACGAGATTCTGCCCAACGAGGGTGCCTTTGAAGAGGAGGACTCTCCACTTTCCGCTTTTATTTCATCCCTGTATCAATCGAGGGAATACATTCCCCATGAGATCCTGCTCTCCTTTGAGCTTCCCGACCACGAGATCGACCTGCTTACCGAATACATCTCAAAAAAAGCAGAGCACCGTGTAACCATACGCACGCCAAAGAGAGGAGCAGGCAGATATCTCTGCGATATGGCAGTGGAAGATGCAAAAAACCACTCGGAAAACACACGAAAACGGGAGACCAACACAGAAAAAATGCTTGCTAATCTGGCATCCCTTCTCTGCCTTGAGGTGTTCCCCACAAGGATCGAGGCATACGACATCTCAAATCTCGGAAGCGAACACATCACCGCAGGCATGATCACTGTCCTTGATGGAAAATTCAAAAAAAGCGACTACCGCACATTCAAAATAAAAAATCAAGACGGCCCCGATGACTATGCCGCCATGACCCAGGTGCTCTCGCGCCGCCTTGCCCATATCGCCGAGGCAAAGGAGGGCGACCCCCTTGCGGAGTATCCCGACCTCATCCTCCTCGACGGCGGAAAAGGGCACGTCGCCGTCGTCACGGAGCTTCTTTCCTCCCGTGGGTTTGACATTCCCGTGTTCGGCATGGTCAAGGACGACCACCACAAAACACGAACAGTCACCACAGCAGAGGACGAGGTCAACATCGCCCGTCACCCCGATGTGTTCAAGTTTATCTACGGAATACAAGAGGAAGTACATCGATACACCGTCGGGCAGATGACCCACGCGAAGCGAAAAACACTAACCACCTCCACCCTCGAGAATATAAAGGGCATCGGCCCGAAAAAAGCGAAAAAACTGCTCGGGCACTTTTCCTCCATGAAAGCTCTGAAAGGGGCATCTGTCGCCGAGCTCAGCGAAGTGGAGGGCATCAGCAGTACCGATGCGGAAGAAATTTATCGTTATTTCAGAAATCCCAATTCGTTTTAGTGTTCCCGAGCGATGAAAACACGTTCGATAAATATATTTGAATTTATCGGGCGGGTAGAAAATAGGAGGCTAATGCTATGTTATTAAGAACATTAATGCAAGTATATGTAAAGGGCAGTGTTGAAGCTGTTGAGACATATCAAAGAGCATTTAATGCTGAAATTCTTGGGTTATATCCTGATGATAATGGTGGATATATGCACTCAGAGTTAAACGCTCACGGACAAATAATTGCTGTGTCTGAGCTTACAGATAATCTTGTTATAGGAAATACTATGCAATTTTGTTTTGAGTTTGGAGAAGGTGGCGAAGAATATGTTAGGGATGCTTACGAAGTGTTAAAAAACGAGGCAACAATTCATGTACCCATTGGACCATGCGATTATAGTCCTTGTATGTTTTCTTTGACTGATAAATTTGGTGTATTTTGGTGCTTATTTGTATAGCACCAATTCCAATTTGTCGTTCGGATTTTGAGTGCAGTTTATAGGAACACAAAAGGTAATTGGGATTTTCAGAAAAGAATAAGGTTTGGAATAAAACCCGTGTGAGAAACAGAAAGGATTATATATGAGAGTTATTACAGGAAGTGCAAGAGGAACAAAGCTTGAAGCCCTGGAAGGGGAGGAGACCCGTCCCACATCGGACAAGGTAAAGGAAGCGCTGTTTTCCATGATCCAGTTTGACATCGAAGGCAGAGCCGTCCTCGATCTGTTCGGCGGAAGCGGTCAGCTCGCCCTTGAAGCACTGTCAAGAGGTGCAGGCCGCGCTACCATCATCGACCAGTCCAGAGATGCGGTGGATGTTATCATCGCCAATGCAAAAAAGACGCACCTTTTTGAAAAATGCCGCGTTTCCGCATCAGACTATGCCTCCTTCATCCGCGGTGCCTCAGGCCGTGAGACCTACGATATCGTGTTCCTTGACCCACCCTACGAAGGGGGATTTCTCCCTGCCGCCCTTGAAAAGCTCCATGAAGGGGGGCTTTACGCCGTTGGTGCCCATATCGTCTGCGAATGTGACACGGAGATCTCCAGCCGCCGCACAAAGGTAAAGAAGGACGAAGAACTGTCGAGAGAAGCGGTGCTTCATGAAGTTTTCGGCGGAAGCGAGGAGTTGATGGCAAAGTATACCATGCTCCGCACCGCGGTCTACGGCAGAACGAGGATTACACTGCTTACCCCTGCCTCGGAGGAGGAATAAGTCATGAAAACAGCCATCGTTACCGGCAGTTTTGACCCCATCACAACGGGACACGAGGATCTCATCCGCCGCGCCGCCGCAATTTTCGACAAAGTGGTGATCGTGATCGTGGCAAACACGGAAAAGCAATCGGGAATGTTCTGTGCAAAGGATCGTCTCCTGTTCGCCGAAAAACTGGCGGAACATCTGACGGCAGAAGGTGCAGGTCAGGTGGAAGCCATGCTCTACGGTGGGCTCACCTCCGAAGCGGCACATTTGGCAGAGGCGAAGTTCATCGTGAGGGGAATCAGAAACGCCTCCGACTTCGACTATGAATATGGCCTTGCAAACATCATGAAGCGGTTTGACCGTGAGCTTGAGACCGTGTTCATCCCATCCGCCCCCCAGCTCTCCTGTGTCAGTGCCACTTATGTGAGGGAGCTTCTGAAATACGGCTTCTCCCTTGACGGGGCCGTGCCCGAGTGTATCGCGGCGTTGGTGAGAGAGAGATTTGAGAGAAAGTAATATAACTAACATTGTCCACCTCCTCTCCACCACTTCAAGCACAATGAAACAATAAAAAACAGGATTGACAACGATTAAAAAGTTTCGTCAATCCTGTTTGTTTTTCCTTTTTCCCTCTCGCCCGCTTCGCGGAAGCTCTCCCATAGGGCGAGCCGACCATGTGCAGCTATTGAATAGGGTTATTCTATAATACGAGCAGAAGATAGGGTTAAAGTCTGTCTAATATAGGCAGGACCTTCACTTCACCATGGTCCACACGATCATATCCGATGCACCGCGGTTGGCGAAAGCGAGATACGGTATCAGCTTCGCGCGGAATACCACCCTCTCGCCGTTTCTGCGACGATAAAGTGCATCCGTTGCCGCCCTTCTCTCTGCATCCATCGTGATAACGGGACAAGGCACCCAATCCTCCGCGGAAACCTCAAAATTACCGTTGTCAATGAGGGTCACATCGCGAAGATCGCCGCCGTTGTCCACGCCTTCCATGCAGTACACCACAGGTCCGCGCATGACCGCACATCTTCCGGCGCAATCCTGCACATGGGGATTTGCTTCCATGAAGTGAACATTCATAGGCAGCTCCACAGTCACCTCGTCGCCGTCGGTCAAGTGATATTCCGCAAATCCGTTCATGGTCTCACCCTCGTACTCCTCGCACCAGCCGGGGATGCGCACCTTCAGGGTCACGGGTTTGCCGCTGTAACGGAAACGGATATGTCCGCTTGCAGGATAATCGGTCTCCTGAGTGAGCACGGCATCGCCCCCACCCACAGTCAGCTTTGTTTCGGACTGTACAAATTGGTTGCAGTAAACCGTATCTCCGTCCACGGTGTACATATACCGACCGATGGAGCCGAGCATACGAACCACATTGGGAGGACAGCAGGAACAGCCGAACACCTTTACGCGCTCCACGATGGGCAGCCATATACCGTCGTGCTTGTGCTTGCTGAGGTCTATTTCCATAGGATTCGTGTAGAAGAAATGATCGCCGCTGAGAGATACACCCGAGATAAAACCGTTGTACCATACCTTCTCGATAATGTCACCGTAGAGTGAATTTGCCTCAATCTCCTGCATCTCTCCTGCGAACAGGGCGAGAGCAATGGCGGCACAGGTTTCATTGTAGGTATATTCGTTCGGCAGATCATAGTCGTAAGAGAACTTTTCACCGCTTCTGTTGGCACCCACTCCCCCCGTGATGCTCATGCGCTTGGTCACGATGTTATCAAGGACGCGGTCACACGCCGCTTTCAGCGCATCATCTCCGTCTTCTTTCGCAAGCATCGCCATGGCAGTGTAGAGATAGCAGGCACGGACGGAATGTCCCACCGCCTCCGTGATCTCGCGGACGGGAACGTTGTCCTGATTCTGCTTTGCATCGCCCCCCTCATCGGGTTCACCCGGGTTGCCGATTCCCCGACGATCAAGGAAATGCCTCGCGAGCACAAGCGCCTTTTCATCCCCCGTATAGCGATACAGGCGAAGGAGCGCAATCTCAATTTCCTCATGTCCCGGTGTCTTGAACGCGGCACTTTCTTCCTCAACAAAGATGCGGTAAATGCAGTCCACATTTTTCCTCATCAGTTTAAGGAATTTATCCTTTCCCGTTGCCTTATGATATGCGATGGCGGCTTCAATCCAATGTCCGGTGCAATAAAGTTCGTGGTCGTGGCGGTGCTTGAACACCTCATCGGGTCTGACAGTGAGAAAATGAGAGTTGAAATACCCGTCCTCGCGCTGATTCTTCTCAATAAGGTCAACGCAGTCGTCGATTATCTTTTCAAGGGCAGAGTCTCTCTCCCTCTCAATAAGGTATGCCGCGCCCTCCATCCACTTGGCAACATCGGAATCCCAGAAAATGTGAGGCCGACAGGGTTCTCCCTCCTTCCAGTCACAGCGAAGCGCCCCAAAACGCCCCGTTTCCGCAAATCGGTCATAAACAGCCTGTGTGGTGGAGTTCTTTACCATATCGAAATAGAATCTCCAAAATCCGCCTTTGATCTCGGTTGCCGCAAAATGCAGATTCTCCATCATTGTTCTCCTTTGCTGTGTTTTATATTGAAATTGTTGACAAAACAATATGTATACGGTATAATAATACCACATAATGCACCGCTGCAAAACTGCCAAAAGCGGAGAAAAGGGGAAAAAATCCGACTTATGTTTGAAACGGTCAACTGTATAAGCTGCGGAAAATTCGTATCGAAGGATAAATGGATTCATCCCGACCGCATAATCGACAGCCATGAGCTTATTTTTGTCATACGGGGAGAGGTCTGCCTGAATGAAAACGGGACGGAATACATTCTCCGAGAAAACGAGCTTCTCCACCTTGAGCCGGGCATCCGCCATTTCGGATTCAGAGAAAGCGAGAACACCTCCTTCTACTGGGTGCATTGGACAAACCACCCGACAGAGGAAATGCCGAAGCATACCCACATAGAAAACCCGTACAGCCTGTCTCTGCTGTTCAGCCAACTGCTCCATTACTCCGTTGACAGCCGTTTTCCCGAAAGCCCCCATTATGTCACACGCCTCATTCTCGCAGAACTGTATGCGGACTGTAACAGGAACGAAGAAAGCAGGCTTATCAACAGAACAGCGGAATGGATACGCGCGAACAGCAGTGCCCCCATCAAGGTGACGGAAGCGGCGGAGAGGTTCGGATACAACGTAGACTACCTGAGCCGCCTGTTCAAGAAGCAATTCGGCAAAAGCCTGAAAGAATACATTGATCACACCCGTATGCAGCACATCAAAAATCAGCTCCTGAACTCGGGCACACCACTCAAGGAAATCGCATCCGCCTGCGGTTTTGAGGAGTACAAACATTTTCTGAAATACTTCAAATACCACGAAAAAATGACCCCGACCGAATTTTGCAGCACCTACACAAAAACGCATATCAATATAAAATAAAGAAATCGGAGCAGGTTCAGTCTGTTCTGCCCCAAAATGTACGGACAGCACAAAAAAGAGTCCAAAGGTAGCAAATAAAAAAAATCAAGCAGCAAACTGGCTTCGTAATTCAAGCGGAGTCAGTTTTGTTTTCGACTGGATTCTCTCGT
>SVSU01000059.1 GCA_015064135.1 Oscillospiraceae bacterium | reverse complement strand
CCCCGGTGTTACCGAGGATGTATGTGTGCCCATTCTTGAGCGCGAATCGGGGCTCGTTTGCGGCGTTGACTTTAAGGTTGGCTATTCCCCCGAGAGAATCAATCCCGGCGACAAGGTTCATCGCCTTGAGAATATCAAAAAGATCGTTTCCGGTATGGATGAGGAATCCCTCACGGAGATCAAAAATGTGTACGACCTGGTTATCGAAGTGGGTACATACCCCGTTTCCACCATCAAGACAGCGGAGGCTATCAAGGTGGTTGAAAACAGCCAGAGAGATATCAATATTGCTTTTGTGAACGAGCTTGCCATGGTGTTCGACCGCATGGGCATCGACACAAACGAGGTTGTGGACGGCATGAATACCAAGTGGAACGCCCTCGGCTTCCGTCCGGGTCTTGTGGGCGGACACTGCATTGGTGTTGACCCCTACTATTTCACCTATGAGGCTGAAAAGTTAGGTTATCACAGCCGCATTATCTTGAACGGCAGAATGGTCAACGACGGCATGGGCGAGTTTATCGCGGATGCGGCTATCAAGCAGATGATCCTTGCCGGAAAATCTCCGAAAAGGGCAAAGGTGGTGATCCTCGGTCTCACCTTCAAGGAAAACTGCCCGGACACCAGAAACAGCAAGGTTGCGGATATCGTTGACCGCCTCGGTGAGTACGAGATCAACCCCGTTGTCATCGACCCGTGGGCAAGCGCGAGGGATGCGATGCACGAATACAACATCACCCTTCACGGAATGGACGAAGCGAAGGATGCAGACTGTATTATCGTGGCGGTGGCGCATAACGAGTTCAAGGCGCTGTCTCTCAGTGAGATTAAAGGAATGTTTGCCGGAGACCTTGCAGATTCAGAGAAGGTTCTCATTGATGTAAAGGGTCTGTATTCGGTGAAAGACCTGAAGGCTTCGGGACTCTCATACTGGAGACTGTAATTTTATCAATATAAATCTATTTGAAAATATTGGAGGATAGAGAATGTCTCTTTTTACAAATAAAACTTTAATGATCACAGGCGGCACAGGCTCCTTCGGAAATGCCGTGCTCAACCGTTTTCTCCGTACCGATATCGGAGAGATCCGTGTTTTCTCACGAGATGAAAAGAAACAGGACGATATGCGCCACGAATTCCAGGCAAAGATGCCCGAGGCGGCAGAGAAGATCAAATTCTACATCGGCGATGTGCGCGATCTGGCATCTGTGAAGAATGCCATGCACGGCGTAGATTACATTTTCCACGCGGCTGCGCTGAAGCAGGTTCCCTCCTGCGAGTTCTTCCCCATTGAGGCGGTAAAGACCAATGTGCTCGGTACGGAAAATGTGCTGACCGCCGCGATTGATGAAGGGGTCAAGACGGTTATCTGCCTCTCTACCGACAAGGCGGCATACCCCGTTAATGCCATGGGAACATCCAAGGCCATGATGGAGAAGGTCATCGTTGCCAAGTCTCGTACGGTATCTCCCGAAAAGACAAAAATCTGCTGTACCCGTTACGGCAATGTCATGTGCAGCCGCGGTTCCGTTATTCCTTTGTGGATTGAGCAGATCAAGGCAGGCAACCCCATCACCATTACCGACGGCACCATGACCCGTTTCATCATGTCTCTGGACGAGGCGGTTGACCTTGTTCTCTTTGCTTTCGAGAACGGCACATCCGGTGATATTCTTGTTCAGAAGGCTCCTGCCTGCACCATTCAGACTCAGGCGGAGGCGGTTTGCGAGCTGTTCGGCGGAGACAAGAATGCTATCAAGGTTATCGGCATTCGTCACGGCGAAAAGATGTATGAGACCCTTCTCACCAACGAGGAATGTGCAAACGCCATCGATATGGGCAATTTTTACCGCGTTCCCTCCGATAAGAGAGGTCTCAATTACGACAAATACTTCAAGGACGGAGATCGCGAGCGCAACCCCCTCACCGAGTTCAACTCAGGCAACACCGAGCTTCTCAATGTGGAGCAGGTAAAGGAAAAGCTGCTGACACTGCAGTATATCCGCGACGAGCTGGATGCAATGGGCATCAAGTATTGAGGTGGCGGAAATGTTTGAGAACGTTGCGTGGAAAGAAAACGGCAAACTGAAGCTGCTTATTATCGTCGGCACACGACCCGAGATCATTCGTCTCGCCGCTGTTATCAACAAGTGCCGCACCTACTTTGACACCATTCTTGCTCACACAGGGCAGAATTACGACTACAACCTGAACGGCGTGTTCTTCCGCGACCTGAAGCTGGCGGATCCGGAGGTTTATCTGGATGCTGTCGGTGCCGATCTCGGCGAGACCTGCGGCAATATTATCGCCAAGTCTTACAAACTGATGGCGGAGATCAAGCCCGAGGCGGTTCTCGTTCTCGGCGACACCAACTCCTGCCTGTCCGTTATCGGGGCGAAGCGGCTTCATATTCCCATCTTCCACATGGAAGCGGGAAACCGCTGCAAGGATGAGTGCCTGCCCGAGGAGACCAACCGCCGCATTGTTGACATTATCAGCGATGTGAATATGGCATATTCCGAGCACGCGCGCCGTTACCTTGCCGATTGCGGTCTGCCGAAGGAGCGTACTTATGTGACGGGCTCTCCCATGGCGGAGGTGCTTCACAATAACCTCAGCGAAATTGAATCCAGCGATATTCATTCGCGTCTGGGGCTTGAAAAAGGAAAATACATTCTTCTTTCCGCACACAGAGAAGAAAACATCGACACGGAGAAAAACTTCAACAGTCTCTTCACCGCTATCAATAAAATGGCGGAAAAGTATGATATGCCCATTCTCTATTCCTGCCACCCCCGTTCCAGAAACCGCCTTGCATCATCGGGATTCAAGCTGGACAGCCGCGTTATTCAGCATGAGCCTCTCGGCTTCCACGACTACAACTGCCTCCAGATGAACGCATTTGCCGTGGTTTCCGACAGCGGTACCCTTCCTGAGGAAAGCTCGTTCTTCACAAGCATCGGCAAGCCCTTCCCGGCGATCTGCATCCGCACATCCACGGAGCGTCCCGAGGCCATTGACAAGGCGTGCTTCATTCTTGCCGGAATCGACGAGAACAGCCTCCTTCAGGCGGTGGATACGGCAGTTACCATGAACCAAAACGGCGACTACGGCATTCCCGTGCCCGATTATATTGAAGAAAACGTGTCCACCAAGGTGGTGAAGATCATCCAGTCCTACACCGGTGTGGTAAACAAGATGGTTTGGAGAAAATTCTGATAAAAAAACAGGAGGTTTATATGTTTGAAACATTAAGATTTGTCGGCGAACAATTTCGGCTTCCCGGAACCCTCTATTCCTATGAGACCATTACCCTCGGAAATATTAACTCTACTTACAAAGCAACTTACCGGAATGATAAGTATGACCTCAAATCCTACCTGTTCCAGCGAGTCAACACCGTCGTTTTTAAAAACCCCGTAGAGATCATGGCAAATATTGACCGTGTGACATCATTTATTCGGGAAAAATATCCCAACCAGCTTACTCTCCACTTCCATCATACAGCGGATGGGGCAAACTATTTTATAAATGAACAGAATTACTTTTGGCGCGTCAGCAATTATGTGGATTCAATCACATTTGACAGCACAGACGACCTTGCAGTGATTGCGGCAACCGGAGAGGCTTTCGGCCATTTCCAGATGCAGCTTTCCGATTTTGACGGTTCAACGCTCTGCGAAACGATTCCGGATTTTCACAACACAAAAAAACGCCTGGACACCCTGTTCGCCGATGCGGAAAAGGATGTATGCGGACGTGCGGCAGAAGTGGAAGAGGAGTTGGAGTATATTCGCTCTGTCAGAGAAGAGGCCTCGGAACTGAGCATCCGTATGGCGAACGGAGAACTGCCGACCCGTGTTACTCACAATGACACCAAGGCAAACAATGTGCTCTTTGACCGTGTGACCAAGCGCCCGATTCTTGTAATCGACCTTGATACCGTTATGCCCGGTATGGCGATGTATGATTTCGGCGATGCGGTTCGCTTTATTGCCAGTACCGCGGTGGAAGACGAACCCGATCTTTCCAAAGTGTTCTTTGATACCGCTAAGTTCCGCGCTTTTGCCAAAGGATTTATTCAGGAAGTAAAGTCTGCGCTCACCGCTGAGGAGATTGACGCGTTGGTGCAGGCATCCTTCTCGATCACCATTGAGCTGGCGGCGAGATTTTTGGACGACTATCTGAACGGCGACACCTACTTCAAGTGCAACTATCCTGCACACAATCTGGTGCGCACACGTTGTCAGCTGCAATTGGCGAAGGATATCCATCGGAAGTATGATGAACTCCGTTGGATCATCAGCGACATAATGGCTCACTGACGGTTTGAAGAAAGGGTTAACTGATTTATGAAGATACTGATCACCGGAGCGAAGGGATTTGTGGGGAAAAACCTGGTTGCTAATCTGAGCAACATCAAGGACAACAAGAACCGCACAAGACCCAATATAAAGATTGAGGAGATCTACTCCTACGATATCGACTCCACCCCCGAGCAGCTGGACGAGTACTGCGCGAAAGCGGACTTTGTGTTCAATCTGGCAGGGGTAAACCGCCCCGAGAATCCCGAGGATTTTATGAAGGGAAACTTCGGTTTTGCGAGCACTCTCCTCGATACGCTGAAAAAGCACGGCAACATCTGCCCCGTCGTGCTGTCAAGCTCCATTCAGGCTACACTGGTGGGCAGATACGACAGTGACTACGGAAGAAGCAAGAAGGCAGGGGAGGAGCTGTTCTTTGGTTATGCCGAGGAGACGGGAGCGAAGGTTATGGTTTACCGCTTCCCCAACCTGTTCGGCAAATGGTGCAGACCCAATTACAACTCCGCAGTTGCTACATTCTGCAATAACACGGCAAATGACCTGCCCATTACGGTGAACGACCCCGCGGTACAGCTGGAGCTTTTGTACATTGACGATCTGGTGGAGGAAATGCTGGATGCCCTGGAGGGGAAGGAACACCGCTGTGAGTTTGACGGAATCGACACTGTTCTCACTCCCGACGGCAGATACTGCGCCGCACCCGTGACACATAAGGTGACCCTCGGCGAAATTGTCGCACTGCTTGAGTCATTTAAGGCACAGCCGAGTACGCTGGTTATGCCCGAGATTCCCCACAACAGCTTTGCGAAAAAGCTCTATTCCACATATCTCTCCTATCTGCCGAAGGAAAAGACCATATTCCCTCTGAAGATGAACGTGGACGACCGCGGCAGCTTCACGGAGCTTCTGAAAACCGCAAACTGCGGACAGTTCAGCGTGAATATCTCAAAGCCCGGCATTACAAAGGGTCAGCACTGGCACAACACTAAATGGGAATTCTTTATTGTGGTGGCAGGTCACGGGCTGATTCAGGAGAGGAGAATCGGCTCCGATGATATCGGCTCCGATGAGGTACTGGAGTTTGAGGTAAGCGGAGATAACATTCAGGCTATCCATATGCTCCCCGGCTACACTCACAACATCATCAACCTCAGCGATACGGAAAATCTTGTCACCGTAATGTGGGCAAATGAGCAGTTTGATCCCTCTCATCCCGACACTTTCGGGGAGATCGTGTGATTTTTCGGCGATCGAAAGAAAAAATTTGGTTTTCTTCAAAAAAATTTCGTTTTCCTGTTGATTTTTTGGAAACGATGGTGTATAATGTTATTACAATGAGATTGATAGGCAAAAGATTATGCTGCGAGGCTGAATATGAACACAAAACAGCTTGAATATGTGCGTGTGCTTTCCATTGAGGGGAGTTTTTCCAAAGCGGCAGACACCCTGAATATTACTCAGCCCTCTCTTTCTCAGTATATCAAAAAAATCGAAACGGAAGTGGGCTTGCCTCTCTTTGAGAGAACGGGGGGCAATGTCCGCTTGACCGATGCGGGACGGGTTTATCTGGAGTCGGGAAAGAGGATTCTTGACCTTGAGCACCAGATGAACGCGAAAATCCGCGATATCGCCGAGAACAAATCGGGGTCTCTGGTAATCGGCACCTCCCCGTTCCGAAGTGCCGGAATGATGCCTGAGATCGCAAAGCGGTTCCGAGGTCTCTATCCCGGGATGCATCTTGTGATTGAGGAAAGAGAGACCGGTGCGCTGATTGAAGGAACCGAACATGGTGAGTTCGATTTTTGCCTGAGCCTCCTTCCCGTGGACGAGCATATTTTCGCATGGGAAAAAGTGATGGAGGAGGAGATTGTACTGGCAGTGCCTTCGTCCTTTGCCCCACTCCCTTCCGTGAAGGCTGGCAACAGGAAATATGATGCCGTTGATGCGAAAATGCTTAACGGACTTTCGCTTGTTATGATATCCGAAACGCAGGTGATGCAGAGAGCACTTGACAATCTTTGCCGAGACCTGGATATTCGGGTGGGTAAGGCCGCTGTTGTGAAGAGCTTGAGCGCGCAGGTCGCCATGGTTCGTGCAGGAGTCGGTGCGGCGCTTGTTCCGACGGGAATCGAGAGATTCTGCGCCGAGGGAGAAGTGCGCTTTTACTCGTTTATACAAGAACTCCCGAGGCGTGAAGTGGCTGCTATCTGGCGTAAGGATCGCTATCTCTCCGAGGCGGCACAGGCACTTATCGAAGGCATCAAAAAGATTAACTGGTGAAAAACCGGTTGATTTTTTGATACATATATAACCGAAAGATTATGGATTCCATAGGCATTATCGTCTTTCGCTTTATAAAAAACTTTAGGAGGAAACATCATGGTCATTCCATCAGCGCTTATCTATCTTGGCATCATGCTTGGCGTAATCGTTGTGTGGTTCATGCTGCTGAAGCGCCCCGTTTACGAAGCGGTGCTTATCAGTTTTGTCGTACTGCTTACAGTTACGGGGAACTGGGGCAATGTGGGAGCATATATCGACAAAGGGCTTTCCACATCTCTGCTCTACTCCATGACCGCATTTGTCGCAATGTCCATCATTCTGACAAAAACGAAAATCATTGATAGCTGCCTTGCAATTATCCTGTCTCTGCTCGGGCGAATTCCCGGAGGCGCAGGTTACGTTTCCGTAATCGCATCTTCCTTCATGGGAGCACTGTCCGGCAGCGGCCCCGGCAATGTTATGGCGACAGGTGCTATCACCATTCCTGCCATGAAGAGGACAGGATTCCCTCCGGAGCTTGCGGCGAATATTGAGAGCAATGCCAGCTACATGGGCAATATGATCCCTCCCTCCAGCAATATTCTGGCGGCTCTTTCTGCTCTTACAGCACTGTATGGGGACGAGTTTATTTCGCAGGGACAGTTCTGGATCGTTCTTTGGGGAATTGGGCTATGGTTTATCCTTCAGCGTCTGATTACCGTGTTTGCGTTCTGCAAGTATTATAAAGTAAAGGCAATGGCGAAGGAGGAGCTGCCTTCTTTCAAGGAATCCCTGAAGGTGGGCTGGCAGGGGCTGCTTCTCCCGGTTATCATCCTTTTGCCCTTTGTACTTGACTATCTGTTCAAGGATAGTTTCTTCACCGATCGTTTGGGAGCAACGGGGGCAAAGTATATGTCGAGCAGTATTCTGCTGTTTATCCCCGGTGTTGCCGCCCTTTTCTCCTGCCTTATTACAAAGGAAAAGAAAACGGTTACTCCGCATGGCATTGCGAAAATGTTCGGAAACGGAGTGAAGAGCATTTCTCCTGCGGTAGGCGTTTGTGTGTTTGGATATATGATCGGTGCGCTGTTCAGTGATCTGAATGTTGCGGCTGATCTGGAAGCGTTTATTGCAGGTGCAAGCTTCGGCAAGTTTGGACTTGTTGTGTTCCTTTGTATACTGACTTGCTTCCTCGGCATGGTGATTCCCGGTTCCTCCCTTGTGGTAATTTTCGGTCCTGTGTTCATCACCACCTTTGCTTCCGTGGGTGTGGATCCCATTCTGGCGGCGGCAATGCTCCCCTGCATCTGCGGCGTAATGTGCGGCATCACACCTCCCCTCGGTTTGGGAATGTACGCAGGAATGTCCCTGGCGGAGTCGGATTTCAGCAAAACGTTCAAGAACAACCTGTGGTGGGTGGCAGGCCAGTTTATCATGGAAGTAGTCGTCCTCATGGGCTGGCTGCCGATCCTCGGGCTTTGATGGAGGTTGACATATGAAGAAAGCATTAAAAAAGATATCCGATGTGTGCAGGATCATTTTTGGATACAGCATCATGATTACCATCTTTGCAGGCGGCTTGACTCTGCTTGGCTATATTGCGGCGCTTATCATCGGCGGAGACACTGCGGCGCTGATCTGCGAAGTGATTTACAAGGATATTTTCCCGATTCTGATTTATATCAGCACGGTCATGGTTCTTTTCGGTCTTGTGACCATGTACCTTGCCGGGGAAATGGCACTGACCGCAGGGAAAAAGAAGAAAAACCCCGAGAATGGGGGAAGATAAATCTACATAAAACGAAACTGCCCCACAGGGATTAAAATTTCCCGATGGGGCAGTTTTTTGTGCTTATGTATCTATATCAAGATTGTAAATTCCATATCCGTTTTGATTTTGAACGATTTCTATGGTGAAGTCAACTGTACTTTCGCCCACATTTGTTTTCATTGTGAGCTCATATGTGGAACCGCCCACCGTACTGTCATAATAGGCGGCAGATAAACCCTTATACCTCTCGATTATGATTCCCGCTTGAAAATCCAACGATGTTTCTTCTTCCACTGAAATAAAGAAAGTTTTCAAGTCACAGGGACGCTCGGGGTGTAAAAATGTTTCGGCTTTCTGGTAGTCCTCTTCGACGATTGCGGCAAAGAAATCATTGATAAATGCTTTTGCACGGTCTCCGTCTATACCGCCGCTGCATGATGCGAATGAGGCAAGGCAGGTGCAGCATATGATGAGTGCGGTGAGAAGCTTTTTGATAATACGCATGAAAATCACCTCTTTTTTGTTTGTTTTATTATACCATAAAATCCGTTACTTTTCAATATACAACAAAGGTTATATGAGAAGTACTCAAGTGCCCATTGTTACTGTTGGCTTTTGCTTTGTCAATACTCCTACCAAGTTAGTGAAACGTAAAAAGTGAAAAAGTAAAAACCCCACACCGAAGCGAGGGTTTTTTGGCTGGGGTAGCTGGATTCGAACCAGCGAGTGCAGCAGTCAAAGTGCTGTGTCTTACCGCTTGACGATACCCCAATACACCGTTTCATTATATCACAGGGCAGGCGGATTGTCAAGCAGAAATTGGATTAAAATTTATCGGGCAGGATGGTGGGGTCTTGTTTCATATGTGACGCAGAGGCTCATTTGTCGGCGAACATCTTATCAACGCGGTCGCTGTAATCGTTGAATATTCTCTCGATCTCACGCCAGTCTTCGTCCTTCAGTGTGATATGGCAGGAGTTTGAGAACTGGTAGATGTCGGGGATGCCGATCTCGGGCATGGCGCGGAAGTACCGCATGGCATCGGGACGGCTGGCGTAGTTTGCGGAGTCCGTGTCGATGAGCACTCCGGGCATGGCGGCGCGGAAGATTCTTGCTCGTTCTGCCATAAGCTCAGCCTGATTCCGCATGGACCAGCAGCAATCGTGGAGTCTCGCCTGGTCGCAGACTTCGTCAAAATAAGGATGCGCGGGGCTGGCATTGATGAGGCAGTCGGGCTTTATTTCCTTTGCGGTATCGTAGATCAGTTTGTATAAAGTTTTTGTCATTTCCACACCGTAGATTCCGCCCCTTGATTTTGCCGCTTTGCCGAGGGGCATCACAAGGGAGTAGTCCAGCTTCAGACCGTCGGCGTTCATGCATCCCTCGTCCGGGGAGAGAAGGGTGTGGAGGATTTTCTTCAGATGTGCGCGGTATGCTTCCGAGGTAGGGTCGGCGTAAGGGGTGTCTCCCCAGTCGTTCATGGCCTTGGGCATATCCAGCCGTTCCTCCTCGGGAAGCCCTTCGCCGCCCCAGAGTCGGAACCAGAGAAGGGTGTGGATGCCGCGCGCGTGCATTTTGTCAGTGAAAGCGCGCATATCGGGCCACTTTTCAGTGTCGGGGAGGCAGTCGCCGTAGGTTTTCTGCCATTTGTCGTCAACAATCAGGATGGTAGGACGGATATTATGCTTCTCTATCTCCTCCGCAATGTGCTCGTAGACTGCTTGTGTGGCATAATCTTTTTGAGGAATACCGTTTTCCATCAGTGTGTACTGCTCGTGCCAGCCACAGACGATAGGACCGTACCACCAGCGAGGCATATTCTCGCGAGGGTTCTTTCTGCAAAGTCCTGTGGAGTAGTGGTAGTCGCAGTATTGCCTGATGATGTCGTCGTCATCTTCCCCGAAAAAGCCGCGGATGGCGGGCAAGGTGAACTCCCCTTTTGCATTGGTGTGCCCTTCAAGGTCGGTGGAAAGGTGGAAAAAGAACTGTTCACCCCGTTTTACCCTGTTGTAGTCGAATTTTGCGAAATTGTATTCCCCTGCTTTTGCGAACAATCCGAGCCCCATGCGTGTGTCAACGCCCCATGCGTGGAAGGAATAAACATATGGCGGCGGAATCAGCAGTTCAAAGAAGGAGTGGAAATCACTGCCCGTTGTACGGCGCATGGCGTTGGCAGGATTAGGGGACGGACAGGGAAAGTAATATTCGTAAAAACCGTATGTTGAGTGGTTTTGGGTGTCCGTCATGCAGTGGCGATTTTTTTGGAGACTGTTTCCGTTTGCGAAATATGTCACCTTGCCGATGTTTCCTTCCCCGGTTACGGTGACAGTATATGTAAAACCGTCGGGGTCGCAGGAGAGGGTGTACACCTTTTCCCACAGGCTGCTTTTCGTTCTCCAACGGTACAGGGAATCTCCTTCTGTCTCGAAGGAGACCGTCTCCTCGTCAAGGTCGGGGTGCTCGGTGTAGTCCTCGGGGCAGGTGCCGTTCCCGTCAACGGTCACAGTCATAACAGGGGAGGTGGGGATGAGGGAGCATATTTCCACCCCTTCACACTCTACGGTGAACCTTTCTTCCGTGACGGTTAGGGTGTATTTTTTTCCTTTATATATGTAACTCATAGGTGCTTCTTTTATTTCAATGATTCAATAATGGGCTCGAGCACGTCGCCGATAACTTGAGCCATGCGATAGTAGCCGAGGTCGTTGGGGTGTGTGCCGTCAACGGTACAGCTGTCGCGGTGGGGACCGTCAAAGAGGGTCTCGCCGTCGATGAAGTACACGTTTTTGTCACCTGCCGCCACTGCATCGTTGTAGGTTGCGCGCACAGCGTCTCTGCGCAGGTCGTCTCTGTCCTCAATGCGGAAGTCGGGTTTGGTTATCATCACAACGGGGGTGGTGGGGTGCGCGGCACGAAATTTTTTGAACATTGCTTCATGGGTCTCGCGGAGAGCGACTTCGTCGGGGGCATTGTGGTCGTAGTCCATGACGAATATGGAAGGGTCAAGGGTTGCGAGGTAATCTGCCATGACAGCCTCACCCTTTGCGTTTCCTGAGAAGCCCAGATTGATGTAATCGCAGTCGAATCGGCGCGAGATCATTGCCTCATAGGTGTTGCCGGGACGGGATGCGCAGATTCCGTGGGTGATGGATGAGCCGTAGAAAAGCACCGGTTTTGTGATGGCGTAATCTTCTGCCTTTTCGATAACGGCGTCGGGGTCGAGACCGATATAGAATTCCCTGGTCTCACTGCACAGAGCCATATTTATCATGTAAGTGTGCATTTCGCCATCAGTTTCGTCAAGGAATTCAAAACTCTTCAGCCCATCGCGGTCATCTTTGATAGCAGGACGGCTGGAGCAGCGGTATTTCGCCTTGTTGTTCTCCGTTGTGTAGAGGTCGAATGCGAACTGGGCGCAGGGGGTACCTGTGGCCAGGGGGGCCATGGGGTTGAAGTAAACCTTTGCTGCGATGTGCTTTGAATTGGTGCGGAAACGGATTCTGCCGCCTGCCGGGTGCTTGAACAGCCAGAACACACCATCGCTTGTTGCCCTCGCAATGTCTGCTGGCATACGGAGGAATCCGAGTTCCTTGTCAAAGGAGTGTATTCCGTGGAGTGAGAAGGGCTCGTCGAGAGGGGTGAGCCATTTGAGATTGGGTAGGTCGAGGTCATTGTCTATTTTTAGATTTTTGTCGATGTCGCCGATTTTCATGTACGTATCTCCTTATATATAACATGTACGTATCTCCTTATATATAATATGAAAAATTTATGCTTTTAGGGCTTCGATGATGGGTTCCATTACATTGCCGATAACTTGAGCCATGCGGAAAAAGCCGAGGTCGTTTGGATGGCATCCGTCAACGGTACAGCTGTCACGGAATTCTCCTTCAAAGAGAGTCTCGCCATTGATGAAATGAACGTTTCCATCACCTGAATTCCGCGCATTCTCGTAAGTGGTGCGGATGATTTCACGCCGTTCGATAAGATTGGGTGTGGTACGGAAATCAGGACACGTCACCATAATGACAGGAGTTAAGGGATGGGCGGCGCGGAATGCCTTGAATAAGGGTTCATGGGTTTCGCGGAGATGGTCGGGGGAAGGGGCGTTGTAGTCATAGTCCATGACGAATATAGAAGGGTCGAGGGATGCCAGGTATTCTGCCATTGCAGGTTCACCCCGAGCGCTTCCTGAAAAGCCGAGGTTGAGAAAATCGCAGTCAAAGCGACGGGAGAGCAATGCCTGGTAAGCATTTCCCGGTCGGGAAGCACAGCCTCCTTGGGTGATGGATGAGCCGTAGTAAACAATTGGCTGCTCAATCGTGTATTTTTCGGCCTCTTCAATAACGGAATCGGGCTCGAAGCCGATATAAAATGCTTTCACACCACTGTAAAGGGGCATATTGATGGTGTATGTGTGTGTTTCACCGTCGGTGTGGCGGATAAAATCGTAGCAGAACGCATCGCCTTCTTCTCGGAAAGAGGGAAATGCGGAGCAGAAATAGCGCGGATGTCGGTTATCATCTATATACACATCAAATCCGGATTGGCCTACGGCTGTGATGTGCGGCATGACATCTCGCGATGGGGTGATGACCTTCGCAGCAATGTATTTGGAGTTGGTACGGAAACGAATTCTTCCACCTGCAGTATGATGAGCAAGCACATGGGTGCCGGGGTTGGCAGCAAACGCGGTGTCGAGGGGCATACGAATGTAGCCGTCCTCGGTGGTATAACGATAAATGCCGTGGAGGGAAATAGGCTTGTCAAGTGGGGTAAGCCACATCATTTCGGGCATTTCAATATTTGTTTCGACCTTTAGGTTTTTGTCGATATCTCCGATTTTCAAGGGATGCTCCTTTTATGGTCAGAATAAAAATGTTGTGTTGTATGTTTATATAATATATGAAAAAAAGGGATTTGTAAAGGGGGACGACAAAAAAATCAGAAAAAACAGGAGAAAGTAACCAGTCAGAGAGAAAAATCAAAAGGAGAATGATGTGAATTGTAACAAAGAGTAGAAAAACGGAAATAAAATCGAAAAAAGGTATTGACAAGAGTGGGGAGGATGTGATATAATGAACAGGCTTTCAACGAGAGGGCAAGCGTGAGAGGGGGAGGGTCGAGTAAAACCCGAAAAAACCTCGAAAAAAGTTTGAGAAAACCTC
>SVSU01000058.1 GCA_015064135.1 Oscillospiraceae bacterium | reverse complement strand
CGGAACGTATTCGTATCGCACCGCCATATATTCCTTTCCGCCGGCCGCATCAATGGTCAGCATATTATCCCCCACATCAAGGGAGAAAAAGGTACTCTTCCAGTCAAAGATCAGGCGGCTCTCACCGTTTATCTTCACGCCCTTCTGCCTTCTTCTCGTGTCGATAACCAGCTCGTCTCCATCGGCAAGGGTGGCTGTGATGCCGATAAACTCCTCACCTGTCCCGTCGGAGGATGCCTTTGTTATTCTCGGATTGACCACCGAACCGCCCTTCGCCTTGACGGTAATCACCACTCCGCAGGCAACATCCCCCATATTCGGTGCGTTTCCCGTTTCCGTGTGGATGACATATCCGGGAACCACACCGGCACGCTTTCCCGACTTGCTCTTGTAAAAATTCATGGGGAAGGTCAGCATGGGGACTGTTCGGATGAATGCCCCCGTTTTTGTCTCCTCTGACATGAAAAAGGGATCGGGTGCCATAAATCGGAGCTTTACCGTAGTTCTGTCGTAAAAGCTGTCCTGCTCAAAGGTGATCCTGTCAACGGGTACCGCCGTGATCCGCCTTGTTGTGCCGTACAGCTTCGCCGTAATGGTGCAGTCACAGCCCGGGTTCACCACGGAGAGGATCCGTCTCCTCCATTCCCCGTCACTTTCCGTTATCTCAAACACAAGCTCCATCAAGCGCTCCGCATATCTGCGCTTCTTGATATAACCGCCGTTGTCGTTGGCATAGGCGCCCGTTGCCACGTCAAAATCCGTACTGTCAAAGCCCTTGATCCCTCCCGAAAGGAGCTTCAGCGGCGAAACCGGGGAAATGGATATCTCACCCGTCCGCCCCGCAATGTCGATTCTGTAATCCATATCTGTCATAATCTGAGCATCGCCTCACTTTCCCGTCTGATGGCTCGGGCAGTCTGATAGGGGGAGGGGTCATTTTCACGAAGGTAGATATTCTGGGTGATTCCCGTCATACCTCTTTCTCCATCTCCATTGCTTCTTCCTTCAATAATCGATGCCATGCTCACCGCATTTGCGCCGGCGGCCGTATCCTTCATCATCTCCCCGGCGGTATCTCTTACGCTTTCGCAGATATCCGCCATCTCACCCTCTATCAGTTCATCAACGCAGGGAACTATGTCATCCATCAGCGCCAATGCTCCCTCGCGCACGGTTTCAAAAAGATCCTTTATTTCATATTGTTCACTCATAAAACCTTTCCTTTCTTTTTGGGGATCCGCACCGCCGCCTTTGCCCTTCTCAGTCTCCGTCTTGCCTCATCGTCGGCTATAAGGGAAGGATCGGTTGCGCGAAGGCTCATCACACGCATCAGCTCACAGTCACGCGGAAGCCCTCGAAGCAGCGCCATGAACACCCACCAGTGGAGTGATTCTGTGCACAGATCGATCCCATAGGTCATGCGAAAGGCGGCGAGGATCCTTTCATCATCATAGGCGAAATCCAGCACCTTCTCACCGCCGCCCCCCGACCCCGCCTGTCTTCCGCAGAAATAAAAGTCCTTGACCGCAGAAGCTGCATCGGCAAGAGAAACGCGCCCATCCTCCACCGCCTCAAAAAGTGTGGGAGAGAGGAGTTTTACTGCAAGGCGCATCATACTGCCGCCGTCAAAGACCTCCTCATCTGTAAACAACTCCGTCAAAAGGATGCCGCAGCGGAAGTCAAAGCAGAGGGGGTAGTGCTCACCCCCCACCTCCACCTCTTTCGGCAAAGATGCGGTCAGCAGAGAAAAGGTGCTTCCCTTACACGAACGCTCAGTCATGCCCTCCGCCCACGGGAAACCCTTCCTTTCGGCGAAGATATTCCTCCTCTGCCTCCTTGCGCAGACGAGCGAGACCGGAAAGCTGATCTCTCACATACTCCACGAAGGAGAGATACGCCGCCGAGCAGCCGTCCTCATCCCCTCCCGTGATGTCCAAACCCACATTTGAACCGAACACACTGTCAAAAAAGGCGACAATCATACGGCAGTATGCCTCCGCCTGGTCTTCATCGTCCTCAAGTTCGCAGGATTTCAGGACGGCAAGCGCCTCCTTTAACCTTTGCATCGAGCCGCTGTCCGTAACGGAAAAAGGATAAGCCGCACCGCCGTACTGCCATGTGCCCATCATGCAAACACCTCCGCGGCAAGGACAAAGGTGCCCCTTACAGGCTCGCCTGCTGCTTTGAGACTGCCGCTGTATCGAAGAATATCAGTTCCGACACCGCATCGGTCGGGAATAACGGAATAGGTTCGGCAAACGGCATTGTACACCCCGTCGATCTCCGTTTTATCGAAGAGATCAACGGAAAGAATCTGCACTTTGGCATCCTCTCCCGTGTACTCTCCATCGGTGATGGTTCGGAGCCTGGTGATAACGGGATCCTCTGTGCGAACCTCAAATTCATAGTCGATGGCAGGGGAGTAGCCCGTCACATCGGTTCGCCTGCCCGACTCGTGAATGTATCGGCGGCCTACGCTGACCACATTCTTCACCTCCGAAAAATCCGTGAAACCTTCTCCCACAAGGCTCCATACAGGCACAGATCGGCTTCCCGTATTCATATAATGCCGTCTGTCCATACGTTTTACAATTTCTGACATTTTTCCTCCTTTTTATGAGAGTACGGGGGACCATTCTCCCCCACACCCTCATTTTTTTATTTCTTCACGCTCACGACAAATTCCATGCGGTATTCCTCGTCACCGCCGGGAAGAACAGCGCATCTCTCTCCGCCACCCACAGGTTCCATGCCGCAGATCCCGTCTCCTGCCATGGGATTGTCCTTTACATAAGCCGAAATGGCAGCGAAATATTCGTGAACATCCAATTTTTCTCTGACGGTCACGCCGTCCGTTCTCACCCTTATCTCAAAGGGTATCTCCGAAACAGCGCTTCCGTCCACATATTTTCTCGTCTTTACCGCGGATTTCATAAACATCCCTCCGCAGGGATTAACGTCCGACATGGTCTCGGGAACAAGATCGCATATCCTCCCCCCGAAGCCGTTCAGATAAGCGCAAATGCGCTCGGGTAAATCAGTCACAGTATTCCTCCTATTCCGCTTCAATAACGATATGCTGCGTCCTGTCACTGCCCGTCAGATATTCCGTCACGGAGGTTATTCTGCGGCATACACCCAACTCATCGTGAACGGGAGACAAGGATTTGCCCCATTTTCCCGAAGCGCAGTAGTCACCCGGGCGAATCTCGGGCAGTGATGTGCTGCCGCCTTCCCCCTTCACACGGCTTCTTTTCGGGAAAAAGTATATAACGCCCCTTCCCTCATTTCTCCCGTCCGCCCCCACAGCCTCCTTCGTGAACACCATGACCCCCGAAAGGTCATATCGCTCAAAGGAAACACCGTAAGGGTCACTCTCATCCTTTCGCCGCAGAAACAGACAGGCATGGTCTCTCAAAAGCATACTCACACCCACCTTAACATCAGTCCTGCCTCATAGAGAAGCCCCACCGCCGCCGGGGAGACCTCCCATCCGTTCACACTGACGGCGCGCTTTTCGGAAGGGGAGTGGTATTCCACGGCGTAATTGCCGATCTTCTCGGAGCGTACCGTTCCCTGCCCCCTTCTCCCTCCGTAAAGGTACTCTCCCTCGTAGCAGAGAGCGCGGCGGTAGAGATTTTCCTCCCTCACCGACAGTTTTTCCGCCGATCGGGGGTAGATCAGGGAGGCAAGGACAGCCCCTGCCTCCTCCATGACCCTTTCAAAATCCCCCTTTTCGATCATGCTGCCGCCGAAGGTATTGAGATAATATCCGTAGTCAGCACTAACCATAGCATTAAGCCATATAACGGACGGCAAGCTCCGGATAGATGGTCTTGAATGCGTACAGCACGTCCATGGACAGCACTTCCTTCTTGTACTTCATGTTGTAGCCGCGTACCACACGGAGGGAGATACCGTTGTATGTAGTAACATAGGACTCAACTCCTGCAGGTGTGGAAAGAGGACGGGTAACGAAGGCAAATGCGTTGGGATGGAACACCAGATTTGCCTTGTGGGAAGGAGTAAACGCTACGGTGTCCTTCGCCTTGGCGGTGATGTTGGGGTACACTGTAAGCTCAGCCTCGCCGTCTGCTGCGACAGCGTCCTCCTTTACGGTGTATGTTGCACCGTTTACCGTGATGATGTCACCGCGATGAACGGTACCCTCCGCAGATACGGTCACTGTGACCTTCGCGGAATCGGTCACATCCGCCTTTACGGAAGCGGTTGCGGAGGAAAGCTCGGTCTCGTGGTCGTACACCGCCTGAGACATATAGTTTTCCATGCCGAACACACGGCCGATGGAGCCTGTTCTCAGCGCCTTTGCACTTCCGCACTTTTCTGCATTGACGACAGCGGGAATCTGCTTCAGTTTGGATGTGGTGAGGGGATCCCATACGGCGTATCTCGCATCGGTGGGCACGCGCATGGTGTCAAGAGCAAATGCCGCGCCTGCCAGGTCATCAAGACCGTCGGGTGTGGTGCCGGCAGTACCTGCCACCGCCGGAATATCGCGATAGAGAGCCAGACCGTCGCGGTTGATCTTTTCCGCAAGGGCAGCGGCGGCAGGCTCAATGAACAGTCGTGTCAGGGAGTCGAAGTCGCAGGCCGCCTCAATGGCGGAGATCTCCATATCAACTGTTGCGATCTTGTCAAGCTTCACGTCCACGGTGTCCCCTGTGTAGCCTGTGGGAGTCACTCCCGATGCCTCATCAAACTCGCTTGCTGTCAGCTTCACGGGCTTGCGAACGCCGACGGTATCGCCCTGCTTTGCGGTCAGCGCCTTTGAAAGATCCTTGTACACAAGGTTGGGGAAAACCAGATTGTCGATCAGTCTGGGAAGTGTCTCTCTTGCGATCTGCTTTACTGAAATATTTGTTTCTGCCATAATGTAATTCCTTTCTTTTTTTGAAAAATAATTTTTTTGTTTTTTCAGAGGTTTTTTACCCCTTCATTCTCATGCGGTAGAATTCCGCATCGCTCAAGCCGTCAGGATCGTGGGATGCACCTCCGTGTTCAGCTCCCGTCCTTGCACTCTCCCGTTCGCGGAAGAGATATGGATCGCTCGTCTGCAGTGCCTCGATCTGCTCATTGAGACCTACAACACGTCCGTCCTCCACCCTGACTCCGTTCATATCAAGGGCACGCTTCACAAGCTCGCCGTTCTTCGCTCCTGCCTTCTCAAGCACATTCTCCAGCGCATGAGCAATATGCACCCCGTCAAGCTCCCTCCTGTGCGCCGCCTCGGATTCGGCAAGGTCTCCTATTCTGAGTCCCGCACCCTCCGCACGGCTCGAAAACTCCTCAAAACTGAGGCTTCCGTCACCGAACAGCGCCTTTATGGATTCATTCATCGTTCAAAACACCTCCTTTCCCTTAGTTTTTTCACTGCGAAACGACCTCACTCTTTTTCCCGTACCATTTCATCCTGAACTCGTCCACAGTCATGACACCCAATTCCACTTCACTGAGATCTCGGCTTCTTTCGCTGTCACTGTCGGTGAAATAGCTGTCGTCAAAGCGAATCTCGGCGGAGTCGGACAAAAGTGGGAGGCCGCAGAGCTCTCGCCCTATCCAAACGGTGCATTCCGCGATTTTATGAAGGAAGGTGCGAAGATTCAGGCTGTGCTTTTCCGCATTGCGGCGGAGATCCTGCCTTTCCCCCATATACTGTGTAGCGGTGATCTTCGCCTCACCACGGAAGGGACGGAATTGATAATGGTGGGTACCGAGACCGCATCGGAAGGAGAGATAGTCAAGCTGACACTGGACAGCATCCGCGTTGTCCTCACTTCGCAGCTCGGGGTTATGCTCGGTGATCATGGGATGCTCCGCAAGATCCGTATCTCCGATGGTCACGAAAAGCTGCTGCGCCACGTCATCAGGGGTATATACATTCCCCTCCTCGTCGCGGCAGATGAGGGACTGGTTGATGAACACCTTCTTTCCGCCGAGACGGATATCGCGGCAGAAGTTGTTGAAGGCGAGGTCCACCCCTTTCAGGCAGTCGATGGCATCCGCAAACACGGAGATGCCCATACCGCAGCCCTCGTCGATATGATTGATGAGGTTTGGGGTCAGGATTGAGAAAAAAGGAACGGGAGAGCCTGTTCGGATGTCACGAGCCACGCCGCAGCCGTTTTCCACCCTTTCAAGTTCACTGCCCACCACGCGGAACATCTCGTTTCGGATGCGATAGCCGTCGCGCTCAAGGGTGTGGATCTCAAGGTAGATCAGCTCCTCCCCACGGTCACGGACTTCCGACACGAATGCCGCCTCCGTGATCTCGCCTCCGCGGACGGTAATGGGGATAATATGGGATGCATCCACAAAATCGTAGGTAATACGCGGTGCATATCTTCCCGATGCGGAACAAAGATATCCGTTTGCATCAAGCTCCGCACCATCCAGGCGAATAAGGCAGGCGCCTGTTCCCGAGGCAAAAGTTTTCTCCACCAGTCGGTTTACGCTGCGGAAGAAACTGCCGTTCATGTTTTCTCCAAGCCACTGCCTTGTGGGTTCATGCTCCGATGTCAGTTTTGTTTCCTCGTTCATGAGCACCGCCGCCCAGTCCTCGCAGATTTTTTTTGCCATATTCATGCGGTAGAGCTCCCTTCGGATGGGATAACCTCCCACGCCGTTTTCAAAGTAGCAGTGGAAAGAACGGTTTATTCCTCGCCACCACGACAGCCATCGGTCGATCTCGGCATAGTAGCCGGGGGCGATGGCAGTTCCCACCCGTTCGGTGAGATAGTTCAAAATTTCTTCTTTCATTTTTCCTCCAGTGTAGTTATTTTGGGGTATTTTCGTCAGGGGCACTGCCATGGTTCAGATTATCAAATCCATCGATCGTCCGATACACTTGCTCACGGTGTCGGCCTCCTCAGCGGCAAGAAGTCATATACCTCTCAATGGCATATTCCATGGCGTCCAGAATGTCAATATCCGACGTAAAATCATCAAGCCGCTTGTCCTCCGCCGAATCGTCCCAAACAGCGTTCGCCAATCCATCCGCCACAAGCCTGCACCGTGACAGTATTGTGAATCGCCCCGTGGCGAGAAGTCCGTTGACGAAGGCGATCCTGTCGCGAATCCGTTTCTTCGCACAGTCCGCCACCGTCACCCCGAACCCTCGCAGACTCCGCCGCAAGCCGTTTATCAGATACTGCGCTTCCGAGTCGCAAAAGATGTACTTTATCCTCGCACCGCCGTATTCCTCCTTCAGCTCACCGAGAAACCGCGCCATTTCGCTGTTTATCACATCCGGGTCGATCTCCCCCTTTCCGCCTGAGACCGCGTGATCCTTCACGATCCTGATCTCTCCCTTCCTCGCTCCACCGAGAAATGCCGCCGCCACAAACGTGGTTCTCGACCGGTTTCCGCCGAAATCCACACCAATGTTGATAAAGTCGATCTCGGCGCCATCCGTACCGTCAACCGTAAACCGCGACGGATCGTTGGCAAATAAATGATATATGACCCCCTCCGCCGCACAGCGTTCGCCTAAAATATCTCGCCTGTACCAGACGGAGTCTTTGTCATACTGCGCCTCGATCTCACGAAGCCTCTCGGGGGTGATGATGGGGTTGTCGCGGATGGTGAATCGGGCGTAGTTGTAGAAATCCTCATCGACCTCCCCTGTCCTTGCCATCTCCTCATACCGGTCAAGATAATTCTGATAGATGAAGGACTTCGGGGAGGAGGGGTTCAGATCCCAGAACACTTTCCGTTTCACCGCCGCAAGTTGACGATTCATGGCTTCCTTAATGAAGGAGTCCGCATGGAGATTTACCTCCGTGGCGATCCACAGCCCATAGGAGTTGCCTCGTA
The DNA here is from genome assembly GCA_015064135.1 of Oscillospiraceae bacterium. Lineage (GTDB taxonomy): Bacteria > Bacillota > Clostridia > Oscillospirales > CAG-272 > UMGS1696. The sequence goes on along the minus strand of SVSU01000058.1, from coordinate 5,748 downwards.
TCCGCTTGTAGGAGTCCGCATTTTTCCCACCCGTGAAAATGATGATCTTCTCCCCTGCCGCCGTCTGCACCGTCATGCACTCGTTGGTTCGCCAGCGGCCCCATTTTGCACGCTCACCGAAGATATGCTCAAGCCCAAGCCCGTTGCATTCCCCAATGTTTAGCTTTGCATTTCCGAGTGTGGAGCCGCTTGCCAGATGAAACCTGTCCGCCGTGACCTCAAGCTCTGCCGCAAAAGCGAATACGTTGTCCACAGTTTTTCCTGCCCTCACCGCCCCCTCCGCCACATTCACCGTACACCGCCGCGCACGCCTCATGTATTCCCGATGCTTCTCTCCGAAGATATAGCTACTCATCTCCGAACACCTCCCGACGGGCAGCCTCTATGACGGGATCCACTGTGGGAACAGTGTTCTTTGCTCCGTTTTCCGCCAACGCTTCTCTGCCGCAGAGCTCGATATACAGTTTGATGGCACGCACATCGCCGTCGTCCGCCAACTGCTTTAATTGTGCCCACACCTCGGGGCATCTTGCCATGGCGGTATATTTTCCCATGCGATACAGGTATTCCGCCACAGCACCGTCCTCAAGCCATCGGACAAACTCCTCCTCGGGGATATCATGCTCGGCAAGCACCGATGCAATGTCACGTCTTGCCGCCATTTCACGGGCAAGTGCCAGTTTTTCTTCTTCCGTTGTCGATCACATCCTTTCCGGGTTATGGGCAAATCCGAAGCGAAACCGCCTCACAGCCTGCCCTCGACTGTGACACCATTCTATCACACCACCCCCTCTCCTGTCGTCCCGCTTTTTTCCATCCCGATTCCAACGTTTTTCCATGAATTTTCCAAAAATGAGGCATGAAATGCAAATCAGGAAAAATATTTCTTCAAAACTACTTGCCAAATGAGAAATAGTGTGATATAATATCTATCGTATGTGTCGTTGTCACGGCACGATTTTTGGAACAGTCCTCTGCGGCTCGGCACGAATGTTCCGTAATTTTAAGGAGGAGTCGAAAATGAACAAGATCGACGCTTTTACAAAGGAGCAGTTGAAGGAAACAGTACCGTCCTTTAACGTTGGCGACACAGTTCGCATCAGCAACAAAATTGTTGAAGGTACAAGAGAGAGAATCCAGATGTTTGAAGGCACCGTTATCGCTCGTCACGGCGGCGGTATCTCCGAAACATTCACAGTACGCCGCGTAGCTTACGGCTGCGGTGTGGAAAAGACCTTCCCCCTCCATTCTCCCAACGTTGCCGCTGTTCAGGTTATCAGACACGGTAAGGTAAGACGCTCCAAGCTGTACTACCTGAGAGACAGAGTCGGTAAGGCTTCCAAGGTTAAGGAACTGGTTCAGAACTGAGCCCCATAAACCAAAGAAAACACAGGATCGGATGCGGCAATGCCCTCCGATCCGTTGTTTTTCATGGTGATACTCCATCCCGAAAGGAACTACCGATGAACATTCACACTCCTCGTCTCACCCTTCGTCCCATGAGCCGCGCAGACCTCGATACCACCTTTGCCTACGCAGGCTCACCCGAGAATACGGAATTCATGCTGTTTCTCCCCTATGCCGCAAAAGCCGAAGCAGAGGCAGAGCTTGTCAAAATGGAGGAAAAAATGAGCCGCACACCATGCCGAGACTATTTTTTCGCCATTGAGCTGGACGGCGCTCACATCGGTGAGATCTCCCTTGAGCTGACCGAGGACGAGACTGAAGCGGAGCTCGGCTGGATCCTTCACCGTGACCACTGGGGGAAGGGTTACATGACCGAGTGTGCCCTTGCCATACGAGATTTTGCCGCATCACTGCCGAGGCTTTGTCTGCTCTACGCCCATTGCGACAGCCGAAACCGCGGATCAGCCGCCGTCATGGAACACATGGGCATGACCCTTGCCGAAACGGGCACACGAACAAACCGAAACAGCGGCGAGGTGTCGGGCGAGTACAAATACATACTGCATCTGAAAAAGTAAAAATTTTTCCAATCGCCCGATAAGGGTTGAAATCTGACGAAAAATGCGATATAATAAAAAATGATATTTTTCAAACAATAAAGGAGAAGTTTATGGAATCATTCGGCACTTGGATCCTCAATTTCCTCAACACCTACGTTGTGGGATTCGGGATCAACCTGATCTTCGCCCTCATCATCCTTCTTGTGGGCTTTAAACTGGTGAAAGTTCTCATCACTCTGGTTCAGAAGGCAAAGTGGTATCAGAAGTTGGATGTAAACGTTCAGTCCTTCTGCGGCAACTTTTTCAGTGTTCTTCTGAAGATCCTCATCATCATCGTTGTGGTTGACATCATCGGCGTTCCCTCAGCCTCCCTCATTGCCGTTCTCGGCTCCGCAGGTGTGGCAATCGGTCTCGCTCTCCAGGGCGGACTTTCCAACATCGCAGGCGGCGTAATCATCATGTTCTGCCGTCCCTTCCATGTGGGAGACTTCATCATCACAGGTGCCGGCAGCGGTGTTGTGCAGGACATCGGCATCTACTACACAAAGATCACCACTCCCGATAACCAGGATATCGTGCTCCCCAACTCAACTCTGACAAGCAGCCCCATCACCAATCTCTCCACTCAGGAGACCCGTCGTCTGGACTTTGATTTCAGCGTAGCATACTCCACGGACATCGACCTGGCGCGTAAGGTTCTTCTGGCGGCAGCACAGAACAACGATCTGGTGCTGAAGGATCCCACCCCCGAAGTGTTCGTTGCGGCACACGGTGAATCCGCGCTCACCATTAAGCTTCGCGTATGGTGCAATTCCGCCGATTACTGGACGGTACACTTTGATATGTTCGAGGATGTAAAGAAAGCATTCGACCAGTTCGCCATCGAGATCCCCCTGCCTCAGGTTACGGTTCACATGGCGGAAGAAAAGGAATAATAAAAGGAAAAGCACAGTTGCAGCAAGCTTCTGTGCTTTGTTTTTTTGTGGATGTTAGGATTGAACGCCCCTACGCCGTTCGACAAATAGTATTTCTGTAAGTTAGAGTTATATCCATATAGAAAAAACCAAACCTCCCCCATTGCATTTCCGCCGAAAAAGGTATATAATTATATAATAACCGTAATACTTCATTTCACAGAGGCAAAAATGTACGATATTCTTTCAAACATATTCAAAAATCCCGGCAATTCCTTTTCCCCCATGCCCCTTTGGTTCCTCAACAGCACCATCACCGCCGAGGAAGCGATACACCGGCTTGGCGAGTTCCACAAAAAGGGCGTAGACGGCGTCATTATCTGCCCCCGTATGGGTTTTGACCCCACCGTTCCCTACCTCTCCGATAAATATATGGCACTCCTTGATGAGATCCTCGCCGCCGCTGCAAAACGACGCATGATGGTCGCCATCAACGATGAGGCGATGTACCCAACAGGCTCCGCACACGGCATGGTAACAGAGGCGAACCCCCTCTTCGCCGCACGCTGTCTCTTCGCTGTCCCCTCGGGCACCCATACCCTTGCCGACGGAGAAGAGCTCATCCTCACCCTCCCCCTCAATGACAAATTCGCCGCCCCCGCAGACGGTGAAGCTACGTCAAACTACGACTTCATCCTCGGCTTCACAGGCGGCACCATACGCGGCATCACCCCCGACGAGGACGACGGTATGCCAAATGCTCCCCTCGCCGCCGACCTCCTCAACCCCGATGCGGTAGACGCCTTCATCGCCAACACCCACGAGAAATACCACCGTACCCTCGGCTCCCACTTCGGCACCACCCTCATCGGCTTCTACAATAAAGCCCCCGACCTTGCAGGCAGACAGGCTGATATGAAGGGGAAAATCTCATGGACATACGACATTCTTGACGATTTCCGCGCTGAGGGAGGTACCACCGACCACCTCGCCGCACTCCTCCTCCCCTCCGCAAACAAGCGCACCGTCCGCGATGCCGAAAACATCTACCGACGCACCATCCGCCGCCGCATGGGTACCGCCTTCTACGGAAAACTGTCCGACTGGTGCAGAAAACATGGTGTTGCCCTCATGGGTCATCCCTCCTCAAGCTCGGACTGCGAGTATATGAAATATTTCGATGTGCCCGGCGAGGACTTGTTCCGACGCAATGTGGAACACGGCACAGAGCTCACCTCCCCCGATTCCGTTATGGCAAAATGCACCTCAGATGCGGCACGGCATATGGGAGCAGGCAGAAACTCCAACGAGTGCTTCGGTATGTGCGGTGCCGAGGACGACCCCACCGACTTCACGGGACGGGACATGATGCGCTCCCTCAACTTCCTCTTCGCCCGCGGTGTCAATATGATTATCCCCCACGCTTTCTATTACACCGCCCCCACCGAAGAAGGCAGCAACCCCACCGACCGTACCCCCGATGTCGGAATGCACAGCATCCTCTGGGAGGACTACAAAAAGCTCTCGGGCTACATCAAGCGCATGAGCTGGCTCAACTCCATGAACTATAATAACCCCTGCTGTGCCGTTCTCTGCTCAAGTGACTTCATGCCCACAAAAGCGGTGGCAGGCCTCTTTGAAAACGGCTACACCTTCAACTACCTGACCATTGACGATGTAATGAACCGCGCCCATATCCATGACGGACGGATCATCATCGACCGCTATCAATATGATATCCTCCTCGTGGACAGCCGCCTCCGCCTCGACCCTGCCATCGTGCTGAAACTGGGAAGAATGGTCACAGAAGGTGGTAAAATGTACCGCGGCAACGATTTTGTCACCTTCGTCAAAAAGAATGTAAAGAAAACTTCCTATTTCGAGCCCCAAAAGAAGGACGAAGCACAAGCAAAACACATCCGCTTCGTGCACCTTACAAAAAGCGGATACCCCTTCTTCCTCTGCTTCAATGAAGGCGACGAGACAGTCACCGGACACATCATCACAGACAAATCCGGCCTCTGCCGCACCTTCGACCCCTTCACGGGAGACACCGCAGAGCTTATGGGTGAACTTTGCCCCGACGGCATCCGCTATCCCGTGACAGTAAAACCCAACACGGCGGTCATTCTCGGTATCAACACAGACGTACTCCCCACCCTCGGGGCAAATCCCGAAAAGACGGTCTGCGAGATAGTCGCCCTCCCGGTTGCAGACGGCGAAGCATCCTTTGAATACCACCCCGCTGAAGCAAAAATCTGCCTCCTCACTTTCACCGGTGTCCACGATGCCCTCCGCGTAAAGGTCAACGGCACCGCCGCAGGCTTCCTCGCATACGAGCCCTTTGAGCTTGACATCACAAATCACCTCACCGACGGAATAAACACCGTGGAAGCGGAAATCCTCGGCAAGCGCAAGGGCGAAACTGTCAGCGCCGCAGCGGAAGTGTATTTGGTTAATGAATAATGAATAATGAATAGTGAATAATTGTTGTGGATTTGCTTCGCAAATCTTCATTAAATTATTCCGTGAAGCTTGATTTTTCTCAAAAGCGGATAAAGTAAAAGAGAGTCTATGGCGTGAAATACAACGCCGCAGGCTCTCTTTCTTGTTGTTGATTCTCTTAAAGTTTCAGCTGAACAAATTCAATAAAATCATTTTTCGCAGAAAAATGTACCGAAATTATTCATTATTCACTATTCATTATTCACTTAACATCTCCGCCACTCTCACCGTTTCCATGGCATCTGCGGCATAGTAGTCCGCACCGATCCGGTCTGCATATTCCTTTGTGAGAACAGCTCCGCCTACCACCGTTACCGCATCGGGGAACGCTGCCTTTACCGCACGGATCGTCTCCTCCATTG
>SVSU01000057.1 GCA_015064135.1 Oscillospiraceae bacterium | reverse complement strand
ACAGTTCGCGGCGGTATGACATCTCACGCAGCAGTTGTTGCTCGTGGTATGGGTAAGTGCTGCGTATCCGGATGCGGCGAAATCAAGATGGATGAAGAAAACAAGAAGTTTGAGCTTGCAGGCAAGACCTACACCGAGGGTGACTTCATCTCCATCGACGGTTCCACAGGTAACATCTACGACGGTATCATCCCCACTGTTGACGCTACAATCGCAGGTGAGTTCGGCAGAATCATGGGCTGGGCTGACAAGTACAGAACTCTGAAGGTTCGTACAAACGCTGACACACCCACAGATGCTAAGAAGGCTCGTGAGCTGGGCGCTGAAGGTATCGGTCTGTGCCGTACTGAGCATATGTTCTTCGGCGAAGGCAGAATCGATGCATTCCGCGAAATGATCTGCTCCGAAACAGTTGAAGAGAGAGAAGTTGCTCTCGCAAAGATCCTTCCCATGCAGCAGGCAGACTTTGAGGCTCTCTACGAAGCTCTCGAAGGCACACCCGTTTGCATCCGTTTCCTCGATCCCCCGCTGCACGAATTCGTTCCCACTGAAGAAGCTGACATTGCTGCTCTTGCTGCTGCTCAGGGCAAGTCCGTTGAGGCTATCAAGAACATCATCGCTTCTCTCCACGAGTTCAACCCCATGATGGGTCACAGAGGATGCCGTCTGGCAGTAACCTATCCCGAAATCGCAAAGATGCAGACTGCTGCAGTTATCCGCGCCGCTATCAACGTTAAGAAGGCACACGCTGACTGGAACGTTAAGCCTGAGATCATGATTCCTCTGGTAGGCGACGTTAAGGAGCTGAAGTATGTTAAGAAGGTTGTTGTTGAGACAGCTGACGCTGAAATCGCAGCAGCAGGCGTTGAACTGGCTTACGAAGTTGGTACAATGATCGAAATTCCCAGAGCTTGCCTGACCGCAGACGAAATCGCAGCAAACGCTGACTTCTTCTGCTTCGGTACAAACGACCTGACACAGATGACCTACGGCTTCTCCCGTGACGATGCAGGTAAGTTCCTGAACGCTTACTACGATGCAAAGATCTTCGAGAACGATCCCTTCGCAAAGCTTGACCAGACAGGTGTTGGCAAGCTGATGAACATGGCTATCACCATCGGTAAGCCCGTAAATCCCAACCTCCACGTTGGTATCTGCGGTGAGCACGGCGGTGACCCCACATCCGTTGAGTTCTGCCACAAGCTCGGTCTCGACTATGTATCCTGCTCTCCCTTCCGCGTGCCGATCGCGAGACTGGCCGCTGCTCAGGCTGCTATCAAGGGTTAATTCCGGATATACGAAGATCAGCCTGACAGCAACTGCTCAGGCTGCTATCAAGGGCTAATCCCGGATACACAGCCTCAACTGAACAAACCAAACCATCCCCATCGACGCTCCGTCTGGTCATCGGTGGGGATTTTTGCGTCCCAGCACTCAACTATCCGTTGGATTTTTCCAAAAATGCGGTTGTTGATTCGGCGGCGGTATTATGCTATACTATTATCAAGCAAGGTACCGATGCGAAATTGCATGAAAGGATTCATAACAATGGAAATGAACATAGGCAACAAGATCCGCGAACTGAGAAAGAAAAAGGGAATCACCCAGGAACAGCTAGCGTCGGCTCTCGGCATCACCTCGCAGGCGGTCTCCAAATGGGAAATGAGCACCGGGTATCCGGATATCGCCATGCTGCCGGTAATCGCGGGGTATTTCGGTGTGAGTATGGATACGCTGTTCAATTATGATGCGGATAAGCTGGAAGAAAACATTATGAATGTGCTGTACCACTCCAGAGGTGGACGCCCATTTGAGGAAGCAGAAAAAATCCTTCTTGAAGGAATTGCCGCTTATCCCAGCGGACATATTCTGAAACGGGAGCTGCTGGAGTGGTATGCCGGACAGATACGGGCGCATGGCAGAACCGATCTTGTGGAAAAAGCATTGGAGCTCGGAAAGCAGATCTGCGAAGAATGTGAGGATTCCTTCATCTATCTCGGTGTCATGGGTGATATGTCGGATATCTATATCACAACCGGCAGGTATGAAGAAGGCAAAAAGCTGATCGAATCCATGCCCTATCGGTATCATCCGGATATTTACGACAGGATGCGCTGTTCCGTTATGTTTCTGACTGAGGAAGATCGGCTGCACGAGGCAAGAGAATGGAAACGCTGGGCGCATCAGGAACTGCATATGGTCTCGGAAGCGGAAGGATACAGTTTTTTTGCTGTCGGCGATTACGAAAATGCACTGTATTCCTTCAATGAAGCGGCAGACCTGATCGAGCGTTTCTGGAACAGACCCATTCCACAGGAATACGCCTTATTGCAGGGACCATATGTACCCGAGGGGCTTGCGCGACTCGCGGCGGCAGGCTGTCTTTACAAACTGGGCAGATTGGAAGAATGTGAGACGATGATGGACAAAGCGTACCATCTGATTCGCGATTTCTATCCCGACGATATCTGGGAACGCTGCAAAGAACAGCGCATGAAGGAATACAGAGAAGTATATCATAAAGTTGGGCTTAACGAATACAAACCGTGTATTTGAGCTTTCCGGCACTATACCGCCCCCATCGACGCTCCGTTCGGAGTCATCGGTGGGGATTTTTGTATATCTTCAAAACAGTGTACAATAATTTAAACAATACGCTTGTAATACCTCCCCTATTATGTTATAATATAATGTAAAATTATGCGCAATATCGGCTGTGTGTGCTACGACACAGAATGCAAAGGGGGCAAAACAAAGTGAGTAATGCTATGGATAAAAAAAGAATCGGAATTCTGACATTTTCCTACTCCAACAACCCGGGCTCGGTAATGCAGGCCCATGCCTTGCAAAACACCCTTTCACGCATCTGCCCCGATGCCGAGGTCTCCCTGATAAATTATCAGAAAACCCACAGCGGAAAGCCCCTTATCGGCATTCATGTTTTTACCCGTCCTATCCGCAGCTGGACTCCTAAAAAGGTCATCCGCTGGACCATTGCTATGCTGATCCATCCCATAAGAATGAAAAAATACAAACGATTCTTCAACCGACATTACAACGGTTACCCAACAAGGGAGATCACACGAGACGATCTTGCAGCGCTGAATCGTACATACGATCTGTTTGTGGTTGGAAGCGATCAGGTCTGGAACTTCAGCAGTCCGCAGGTGGATGCCACATATCTTCTGGATTTCGTTGAGGATGACACCAAAAAGGTTGCCTATGCCGCAAGTTTTGGTCAGGCGGATATCTCCGATATGAAAACCGATGCGATCAAGCAGTGGCTCCCTCATTTCAGAGAGATCGCCGTGAGAGAGCAGGAAAGCATTGACACCGTCCGTGAACTGGCAGGAAAGACCGCCGAATGGGTGCTCGACCCGTCCCTTTTGCTCGACAAAGACGAATACAGCGCAATAGCAGTCAAACCAAAAGAAAAAAAATATGTCTTTCTCTATTACCGCCACGAATCTCCCGAACTGGAAGCCTTCGCTGAAAAGATGGCATCTCACTTCGGGCTTGAACTTGTCCGGGTATTCCGCCAATTCAAGTGTGCAAAAAACGGCAAGCCTGTTCAAACCATCGGTCCCGAGGAATGGCTCGGCTACATGGAAAACGCAGAGTATGTGGTCACAAACAGCTTCCACGGCATCTGCTTCTCCCTCATTTTTGAGAAGGAATTCTTTGTCTCGGCAATCCACGGGGAACGGGAAGCCACAAACACCCGAATCAGCAATATTCTTGCCCAGTTTGACCTGTCAGACCGTTCCGCGGACAGTGTGACCGACTTTGATGCCATGCCGAGGATCGATTATCAAGCGGTCAACCAAAAAATAGCTCAGCGCCGAGAGCACTCCATGGACTATCTGAAAAAGGCCGCAAAAAAAAGCAAGTAAGCTATGGATATTCTTGCATATACAAGCCAAAAAGAGCGCCGCGTTCCCGAACATAATGTTCACGCGACACTCTTTTTCGCTTTTTTTACTCATTTTTCGCAATACGCCAAAAGCTCCTCCGCTGTGGTGTCAGCGCCCACGTTCAGCCTGCCGAGCCCCACAAGGGACTGGGGCAGACCGGGAACCAAAACATTCACACGGTAAGGGTCGGTGGTCAGGGTAACATCGTACCCCTCCTCCACAAGCACCGCGTTTGCAATATCCGTAAACTTGCCTGACGGGAACGCAACGGCACACGGCTCCGCCATACCCATTTGAGAAAACAAACTGCGCTGAGCCGCAATATCCTCCCTCAATGCCGCAACATACTCGTCCTCACTCTCATCGGCAAGGGGAAGCACATTCTCACGCACAGCCACACCATCCTCAAAGGGCGCCCATTGGTGCATATCAAAGGTGTGGGATTCTATCTCCATCACTCCCGACGCCACCATCTCCGCCATCTCACCTTCACCGAAGTGGGGTGTCAGCGGATGCTCCGTGTCCTTGTAATATTGTTCATGCCCAACAGATGAGCCGATGACGAAAACCGCCGCCTTCTGCCCGTTTTCACGGAGGATGGGGTATGCATAATCGTAATTGCTCATGTACCCGTCATCGAAGGTGACGACCACAGCCTTTTCGGGAAGGGGTATGCCGCGCTCAACATAGTCCGCAAGGTCACGCAGTCCCTCCGGGGTGTACCCACTTTCAAGCAAAAGCGCCATGTGGGATGCAAATGTGTTGGGGTGAAGGACAGTGCCGCTTTCCTCTGTATCGGGATCAAGGTGGTGGTAGAGCAGGATGGGTATCGTTACCTCATCTGCCTCATCTCGAGCTTCCTCCGCCTTTGTACGCATGTCACCCACCGAAGGCGCCACGCCATTCACGCAAATAACGCCGAAATCCTCGGGGTAGTATGCCCCACCGTCACCGAACACACGGGCAAGAACCATATCCGCCGCGGCATTTCTCGTGTGGGTAGTATCGTAGAAATACCGTTCATCGAAAGACAGCGGAGAAATACTGAAATTGCAGTATTCCGTAACTTCGGCAAGACCCTGAAAATACGCATCGAGGCTTTCGTCCGTATAACCCGAAAGCTGTCCCTCATACACGGGCGAGAGGATAACGGTAAGCTCCACCTCGGCCTCGTCACACATGGCGCGAATCTCACCCACGGCTTTGATGCACTCGTCCGCGTTGCCAAGCGCTCCCCCTACGGTGTGCTTCCAAAAATCGCCGCCGTTTTCTGTGAGGTACGCCTCAAGCGAACCGATGGATTCCGCATCGCGAAGTCTCTTATCGTACACCCCGTCATGAGGCAAAAACACATCGAACACCTGCGGCATTTCCGTGTCCCTCACCCGGGACGTCAGCTTTTCAAATGCATAGGAGGGGCTTGCAAAGAGGAAATCAAGATAATATCCAAGGGGACTCCCCCCCACAACCGCATAATGGGCGCGGTCGGTCAGGTCCTCACAAACGAAAACGGAATCCGCCTCGCCAAGCCCCAGCACCAGAACGATATGCTTCACGTCATCCACCGTAAGAAGCCACTCCACAAGCGCCTTATCGTAGGCAATGTCCGCCCCGTAGTGGAACATATTGTAATACGTCCCGTCCCCGTATTTCTCAAGGGTCTCGGGGAGATAGGATGCGGCAGAGGATGAGCCCACAATATATGAATCGAACTCGTCTAAATGCCGTGTCAGATAGTCAGCCTTTGCCACCCTCGGATTCAGGGTCTGGCTGTAAGAATCCCACCGAAGGAACGATAAGCCGAACACCCCGAAGGGATCCACGGCAACATTCAGCGCACCCCATACCGCAAACACCGCAAGGAGGGCTGAAAGAAATAAAATCAACCACTTTGGTCCTTTCATAACGAACCTTTCTTTTGTCTATATCCGATTATACATTCTCGTAAACATACGCAATGGGTGTGTACGCATCGTTTCCATAAACCCCCATAACGATAAGCAGCAGCGCGGCAAAAAGGAGAACAAACTGCACACTTCCCCTGCGGTTTCCAAACCACTGGGCGAGGTCCACGCCCTTTTCTTTGGCCAAACTGATGCAGAACAGCACGCAAAGGGCAGGTATCAGGCGAAGCATAACGCCAACACCCAGTCCCAGCTCATCAAGGAGCGCAAAACTGCATGAGGTGACGTCGGGGGAGACCACCGTATGCTTCAGCATGGACAGAGCATTTCCCAGAGAAGCGTTGTGAGCATTGGAAAAATACCGTCCGATAATTACGAGAAAATTGGTGCGAAGAACACCCCACACCGTGACAAAAACCTTGCCCGACGGCAGTTTATCTTTAAATGGCTGACTGAAGGGAACCCAGAGAAGCCCCAGCGACATCCAGAATCCGTTCCACAAGCCGTAGGCTACATTCGCCCAGCCGGGACCTTGCCACACGCCCACCGCAAGGAACACCACAAAGGTACAGATACACGGTGTAAGCCGCTTTGTGTATTCGGCAGGAAGGAATTTTCTCGACCACTTGGTCAGTTTTGTCAAAGCAGGCGAGAAGGCAAGGGGATAGAAAAGATAATCCTTCATCCACTCGCCGAGGGAAATGTGCCATCTACGCCAGAAATCCGCAAGGCTCACCGCAAAGTATGGCTGATTGAAATTCTCCGCCATTCCGACGCCAAAGAGACGGGAAACACCGCAGAGCAAGTCTACGCCTCCCGAAAAATCGCAATACAACTGAATACAGTATAGGAAGGCTGCCAAAAAGGAAAGAATCCCCGGATAATTCCCGAAATCCGAATAAACAAGGGAAACAAAGGGAGCGAGCACATCGGCAATCATGGCTTTTTTCAGAATACCGACCATCATCCGAAGGATACCGCACCTGATATTCTCCCAGTCAAGATCACTCCCACCGAAAAGGGTGTCTTTCAACTCGTTGTAGCGATTGATGGGGCCCTGCACAAGCTGTGGAAAATACCCTGCAAACAGCGCATATTTCCCGAAATTTCGCTCCGCACCGTACTTTCCGCGGTAGACGTCAATGAGATACCCGGCGGTCTGGAAAATGTAGAAGGAAATGCCGAGTGGGAGCAAAAAAGAGGGCGCGGTCACAATGGTACGTCCGAATATGGAATTCACACTCGCAAGGAAAAATCCCGAATATTTCAGTATGGCGAGAACGAGGAAATTCACAACAAGGGCTGCGGCAAGCACTGCCTGCTTTTGTTTTTTCAGCCGATTCTTCGCCTTTTTCTTCTCCTCTGCTGTCTCACAATGGAACCTCTTCTTCCCAAACCTGTCAAGGAGCAGACCTGCCCCGTATGTAAATACCACGGTTGTAAGCATATACACCGCGGCACCCACACCATTTGACAGATAAAATACCGCACTACAGCCGAGAAGGACTGAAAAGCGGTATTTTTTCGGAATCACATAATAAAGGATAACCGAAATAAGGACGAACAGCAGAAAACCAACTCCGTTGACCGACACTTACTCTTCTCCCTGCAGTCTGACGACAAGCGCCGTCATAGCCTCTGCGGAATTGAAGTTTTCGGGGAGAATGTCCTCTACGCCGATGCGCACATCAAATTCCTCCGCCAGCTCGTTGACTATCATCACAATGTCAAGGGATTCAAGAAGCCCGTCATCAACTAAGTTCTTTTCCGTTCTGAAGTCAACATCGGGACAGCATTCCTCAAGTATTTCGTATATCTTTTCAATCATCTTAAAAATCCTTTCAATAACATAACCCAACAAATATCTTCGCTTAATTCTTTCCGCGTGCCTTTGCCAAAAATGCTGCAAGAAGCGCTTTTCTGTCAATTTTTCCCGTCCGTGTCACAGGAAATGCCGCACATCTCTCAACCGCACCGGGAATCATATATTTCGGCAGACGGCCTCTCAGATAGCGAAGCACCGACCCTCGGTCAGCCTCGCCCTTGTAGAACAGGCATATCCGCCTTTCCTCGCTGTCGTAAACGCAGGCCGATACATCCACTCCCTCGATGGAGTTGGCGCAAAGCTCGATCTCCGCAAGCTCGATTCGGTGTCCCATGTGCTTTATCTGTGTGTCTGCACGACCCATGTAGTAAATGAGCCCGTCCTGCATCCGACCCATATCCCCCGTACGGTACATCAGTTCCGTATACCCACGTACAAGGGGGTTTCTCACAAAGGCGGCATCCGTCAACTGCGGCTCCCTGTAGTAACCGAGGGCAAGGCAGGAGCCCGTCACACATATCTCACCCGTCTCTCCATCCTGCGCAGGGGAATCTCCGCAAAGGAGAAACACGGAGCAGTTCGGAAACGCAGTGCCTATGGGAAGGCTGTCGGGCGTTTCACCGCTGACAACATAATATGTGCAGTTGCAGGTGATCTCCGTCGGCCCGTAGAGATTCACATATCTGGCATGGGGAAGCTTTTCGCGCCAGTATGCAAGGGCTTTCGGCGGCATGACCTCCCCCGAGAACATGATGTCACGGAGATGGCGAGGGTGATCCGTGGAAAACGCATCCAGCTCTGCCATGATTTTAAGGGCAGGCACAGCCCAGATAACAGTGTCCACTTCCCGTTCATTCAGCCGTTCAATGAGCAGTTTCGGGAAGGAAAACAGCTTCTTCTCAAGAATCTCCAGCCGTCCGCCCACCTTCAGGGAAAGATAGATATCCTTTACGGAAACATCGAAATCGAAGGGCGCCTGATTGCCGAAAACAGCATTTTCACGGAAGGAAAAAACGGTGTGGAATGCCTCAACCATGTCAACAACGGAGCGATGACTCACAAGCACACCCTTCGGTACCCCTGTGGAGCCCGAGGTGAAAATGAGGTATAAGGGGTCAGTATCCTTTCCCCCCTTCCATGGGGAGGTGTCATCGGAAACCGCAGACGACGGAATCTCCGCAGGTACGGGAATCACCTCTGCCGCACCCCGGGGAATATCATCTCCATCGCGCACAAGAACAGCCAAAGGGCAGGCGGCAGCAAGCATTTGCTTTACCCTTTCCCCGGGGAGACTAAGATCCACGGGAACATAGAAATTGCCGCTGTATGCAATGCTGAAAAAGGAAAGCACATCATATACATCGTGGCGCAGACAAACCGCAACCGCACAGCGGGTCTGCTTCAATTTTGAACAAAGAAAACCGCCAAAGGAGGTGACATAGTTCCACATTTCACGGTATGTCATCCGAAAATGAGCATCCGAAAGCGCGATTCTGTCAGGGTATTTCCGAACCGCTTCCTCCATATAGGAGAGGATATGATACGTCATAAAACCTCCTTTGCATAATACGGGATTATATATAAATGATATTATTATGTAGATATTATACCGTAAGAATGACGGAATTGCAAGACTTTTGCCGAGAAAACCTCTGTTTTTTGGATTCAGGAAACCTTGTCCCCCGTAGCCCCATCCTTGAACTACGATTATTTCTTTGGGGGTGTTTTGCATTATAATTGTGAAATAACCTTGAATCCATGAACGGAATATGTTATAATGTAATATGAGTAAATATATTCTGATTCGTTTTTTGGACAATTTTCAACATTGAGAGCCATTTGGAATTTTGAAAGGAAGGATAGATTCTCTTATGAAAATGCTGTTTTTTGTTGCCTGCATGGAGCGACCGGGTCCATCGTGGCATCTTATGAAAGCGCTGATGGAGGATACCCTTGCGTCAGGTATTGAGATCCATGCCGTTCAGAGGCACTATAAAAATGCCACTATGCCCCCTGTCCCCGATTCCATTTTAAAATACGACAACTTTTCATTCTCACAGGTGCTCTGCAAGCCTGTGGAGAAAAAGGCATTCGTCAAGCGATATCTGGACGGTATCAAATATTCCTTTGGCCAACGCAGGGAGATGAAGAAGCACAATGACTACGACATGATATTCATGCAGTCCTCTCCCACCTCATTCTACACCCTCTTGTTTGCAAGACACTTCGCCAAAAATCGTCCCATCATCTTCAACAGCCAGGATATGTTCCCGGGCTCTGCCATTGCCAACGGTTCCATGCCGAACAAATGGATGCAGAAAATATTCTACGCAATGCAGAGATATGCCTATCGAAAGGTGTCTCACTTCATCGTCATCTCAGAAGATATGAAGGTGAAGATGATGGAGCAGGGCGTGCCCGAGGAAAAGATCACGGTGGTAGTCAACTGGTACGACGATGCGGCGGTGAAGGAAGTCCCCTGGGAAGAAAACCGCTTTGTCAAACAGGAAGGTATGTCAAAGGACAAGTTCTACGTCCAGTACGCCGGCACCATGGGTACGAATTTCAATCCCGACATTATCCTTGATGTGGCAGAGCGTCTGAAGGATCACAAAGATATCGTGTTCCAGATGATCGGCGATGGCGTGCGCAGAGCAAAGTTTGAGCGAGATGCGGCAGAGCGAGGACTTGACAACATCGTATTCCTCCCCCTGCAGCCGCAGGACATGGTTTCAGATGTATACAGCGCCTGTTCTGTGTGTCTCATCCCCCTGAAGCGCGGCGTTATCGGCAACTCCGTTCCCAGCAAGGCAGGACTTCTCATGGCGTGCCGCAGAGTGATAGTAAACTCCGTGGACGAGGACAGCGACTACGGAAAAATGTTTGAGCGCGAAAAAATCGGCTTCTCCGCAGGTATAACCGATGGTGAGAAAATCGCCCGAGACATCCTCTATCTCTACGAAAACCCCGATATCCGCGAGGAATACGCCAACCGTGCCAAAGCCTATGGAGAAGCGGAATATTCAAGAACTGTCAATACAAAAAAGTATATTGAATTATTTGATAAGCTGTCAAAAACCAGATAAGCCATAGAAAGGAATGATTGCAGCGATGAAATACCTTCTTTTGGGCTTTACAAAAGTAAGATTTCTAACTTATATGCACTTTTATCTGAACCAGATCGACCCGGAGAAGGACGAAGTTCATCTGGTCTACTGGCTCAGAGACCACACCCCCGACGCGGAGCTTCCGAAAGGGGTCGAGGGTCATGCCTTTGACTACCCGATGGCGGACAATCTTCCTCTGAAAAAGAAGATCCCCGGAATCATGAAGTACGGGCGATTTGCGAAAAAAGTGATCCGCGAGGAAAAGCCCGATTTTCTCATTGTCCTGCACTCCACCACGGGTATTTCCATATACAATCTCCTGAATGGCAAATACAAGGGACGCTACATTTTCGATTACCGTGATGTTACATATGAAAAAATGGGATTTTATCGAAAAATGGTGGGAAAGATTGTGGAAAACTCCGTACTCAGCTTTACCAGTTCGCGAGGATTCCGCAAATATCTTCCCGATTCTCCAAAACTTCTGGACAGCCACAACATCTCCAATATCGAATTTCATGAGGAAATGAAGCAGTATCTGCCGAGGGAAAAACACACCCCCATTCGCATCTCCTTCTGGGGTCTTATCCGAAATGTGGAGATCAACGAGCAGATCATCAAACGGTTGGGTGGTGACGACCGCTTTGAGCTGCACTACTACGGCAGAGCGCAAGGCAGGATTCTAAGCCTTATGGAAGAAGGCACCGCGAAGTACAGCAACATCCGCTTCCACGGCGAGTATAAACCGAGCGACCGTATTGAGATGGCACGAAACACGGATATCATCCACAATATGTACAACAAAACAGAGAAAACCTCCCATATCGCCATGGGCAACAAGTATTACGACGGGCTCCTTTTCTCCCTGCCCCAGCTTTGCACAGAGGAAAGCCTCATGGGTCAGCTTTGCACCCAAAATGGAATCGGTCTGGAATGCGACCCCTACGCCGACGACTTCAACGACAAGATTTTCGACTATTACACCTCCCTTGATGAGGAATCTCTGGCGGAAAACTGCAGCAAGGAACTGCGGCGCGTCCTTTGCGAGGTGGAATACGGAAACGAAAAAATGAACGAGGCATTTGAAAATGCAAGAAATTAAGATCATCTATGCGTCCAGCGCCATGAGCGAAGAGGATTTTTCCGCTTTATTCAAAAATTCCGAGCACATCCCCGGTCAGCAGGCGCAAAAATTCAACCGTCTCATGCTCAGAGGATTCGGAAAGAACGGTGCGGCTGTTACAGCCCTTACCTCCCCGCCCATTACGAAAAAAAACCACAAGAAGGTGTTCACAGCAATCCCGAAGAGAAAAACGGAAAATGTCTGCTACCGATACCTTCCCGTGGTGAACATAAAGGGAGCGAAAAACCTTATCATCCTCGCCTCTTCCTTCGCACACACATTTTTCTCCTCCCTCTTTCGCAAGACCGCCGTGGTCTGCGATATCCTCAATGTGTCAGTAGCTATGGGTGCGGTAACTGCAGGCAGAATGCTCGGGAAACCCTGCATCGGCATCGTCACGGATATTCCCGAGTTGATGGTGACGGGACATACGGAAAAGCAGGTGAAGTGGTGCTACAATATTATCAAAAAATGCACAGGCTATGTATTCCTGACCGAGCCCATGAACGACAGGCTGAACCCTGAAAACAAGCCCTATGTCATTGTGGAGGGTGTGTGCGACGAAACCCTTTATCCAAACGCCACAGATGAAGCTAGACACACGAACAATTCCGGACTGCACTGCTTCTACGCAGGACTTCTTGACGAGGAATACGGTGTGAAGGCGATGGTTGACGGATTCTTGCTTGCGGATATCCCCGAGTCACAGCTGACGGTGTGCGGCAAGGGGCCCTACGAAGGGGAGCTGAAGCAGATTGCCGCCGAGCACGACAATGTGACCTACCTTGGCGTGATCATGAACGACCGTGTGGTGCAGCTGGAAAAAGAAGCCGCCCTGCTTATAAACCCTCGCCCATCCGCAGGTGAGTTCACCATGTACTCCTTCCCCTCGAAGAATATGGAATACATGACATCGGGAACTGCGGTACTCGGTGCAAAGCTACCCGGAATGCCGAAGGATCACCACCCACATATGTATCTCCTTGAAGACGAATCTGCCGAAGGAATCGCAAATGCACTGAAAAAAATCAATGCACTGCCGAAAGAAGAAGTTTGGGAAAAAGGAAAGAGAGCACGAGAATTTGTACTTCGCGAAAAGAACAGCGTGAAGCAGGCAGAAAAGGTGCTTGGTTTAATTGAGAAACTTCAGGGTTAAACCTGTATGAAAAATAGTCGAATTATCATAATACCTTTCGCAATCGCGGCATTGCTCTCCCTTGCTCTTATCCAGTTTATGACTCAACAAGGGGCAAAAAAAGAGCTGACAGCAAAACCGTATTATGAGTTATATGCATCGTATTTTGAAGTAAAAGAGGAATACAGAATTTTCCTGATGGTAAATCCTTCAGAGGCAACAGACGAGTTTGTGAGCAAATATTTCACTCCGTCGTTTATTGGAGAAACCTCAGCACGAATGAAAGAAACGGGCCACGGTGATCATCCAATCAAGATATACCTTCTTCACCACTCAAACATTCTCCCTTACGGGTGGTATAAAAGTGAGCTCAACATCAGCATGAACTTTGATTTATCCGTTTTATATCAACACACTTACCTCACAGTGACAATCTCTGCTGATGCAAAAACATTAGAGGAATGTACTATTGATATCTATCCATAAAATACTGAGCAAACAAAACTGCGTAGAAATACATTCTGCGCAGTTTTGCTATTTAGTTTTGTTAAATTGTCGGAATTTCTCCATAAAAGCAAAAAAAGAACACCTCATTAAGAGATGTTCTTTGTGTTGGCGAATACCTATTGTCCCGGACCGTCGCCAGTCAAGTATCGTGGGCACGACAGAGCTTAACCGGAGTTACCGAAGTATCTCCCGTGTTCGGAATGGGAACGTGTGGACCCTCTGCGTAA
>SVSU01000056.1 GCA_015064135.1 Oscillospiraceae bacterium | reverse complement strand
ATCCATTCGTCTCCCTCTTAAAAAAACGATTGATTTAGTTTTAACTCTACTAAACCCAAACTAAAGCAAAAATTTCGTCCACACCCATAATCGCGACAGCGCCATTAAAAGAAGTAATTCAGGCAAAAAGAATGCATGGTACGTTCGGCAAAAACCAAAACTGCAGTAGCCATCCCAAGATGGCGGACCCATGAGGTGGGATATTTAAGGGAGGAGCCCTCCTTCCTTAAATGGACTTTTCTTTTTGTCAAGAACTTTTTCTTTTGTCCACGCAAAAGAAAAAGTTCGATTAACGCTGTTTGTTCGCTATATCCCTGTAATATACAGTAGTGATATGATAAAACAAGCGCTGTTCGTTCGCTATATCCCAACAACCCCCCAAAAAAGCGACTTCCTCTTATTTTACCCCCCCAGATTCATTTGTTTTCCAAAAAAATATTGACCGAGCGCAAAAAAAGGTGTATAATAAAGTAAGCATATTATAAAAGGAGTACCGTGTCAGTATGAACAAAAGAAAAATCGCGCCGCCTTTCTTTGAGATCGGCCCCAAATCCTATCTCTACGGCGACGACATCCTCGACCTTGCCAAAGCCGCCGATGCCGCATCCCGAAAGTACGGCGTTAATATTATCTTCACAACCCCCGTTGTGGATATCCGCAGAGTGAAGGAAGCAACCACCGATATTTTCGTGTTTGCTCCCCATATGGACCCCATCCGCCCCGGCCGCGGTCTGGCTGATGTCCTTCCCGAGTCCCTCGTTGCCGCAGGTGCGGACGGCGTTATGCTGAATCATTGCGAAAAGCCCCTCACCTTTGAGGTGCTGGGCGAAACCATCAAGCGCGCCGAGGAGGTGGGGCTCACCACCATCGTTTGCGCCGATTCCCTTGCCGATGCCGCAAAAATCGCCTCCCTCAAGCCCGATATCATCGTTGCCGAGCCCTCCGAGCTTATCGGAACAGGCGTCAGCGTAGGTCGGGAGTATGTGGAAGCCGCTACCCGTTCCGTGAAGGACGTGGACAGCGATATCCTCGTGCTCACCGCCGCAGGTATTGCAAACGGTGAGGATGTATATAACACCATCATCGCAGGCGCTGACGCGACAGGCTCATCCTCGGGTGTTGCAAAGGCTCCCGACCGTGCAGCTATGGTGGACGAAATGATCGCCGCCGTTCGCCGTGCATGGGACGAGCGACATCAGTAATTTTTATTAAGTCAACAAAATTTTTTACATAAAAGAGGTAGTAAAAATGGAATTCAAGATTTTCCAGAAAGAGCTGGAGCTCCAGTCCAGAGGCTGGATCCCCACATTCCACGACGTATCCAAGGAGATCATTGAGATCGTTGAAGCATCGGGCATCAAGAACGGTACCGTATGCATCGCATCCCACCACACAACCTGCTCCGTAATGATCCAGGAGTGCTCCCACGACATCGACTCCTTCGACCTGGAGTTCCTGCAGCACGACCTGCTCGATATCATGAGAAAGATGATCCCGGACTTTGCAAACGAGGGTGACTACCGCCATCCCGGCCCCATCCATGCACAGTTCGGCCGCTACGTTGACGAGCCCGGCGACTTCACATCCATGAACACAGACGGACACCTGCGCTCCGTATTCTTCGGCAGAAGTGAAACCATGACCATCAAGGACGGCGTTCTCGACGGCGGCGAATTTGCTCACATCTACTTCGTTGACTGGGACCACGTTCGTGCGCGCCGCCGCCAGCTCAACGTAACCGTTATGGGTACCGCTGAGGACATCGGCGACAGAAAGTGGAACAACGGCGAGGTGATCAACACCCTCCACAAGTTCACCGACGAAGAAAAGGCTTACGATGTTCACTACACACTTCAGCAGATAAGATAAATTTCTCAAGGGGATCACTGAATCGGGAGCCACAGATCCCGGTTGCAGGGTCCCCGTTATTTTTACATAATAAAGGAAAAGATATGTCCATTTATCTTGCAGTAGACCTTGGCACCACAGGCTGTCGGAGCATTCTTTTCGACGATGCCCTGTCGGAGCTTGCATCCGCTTACGAGGAATACGGTCTCATTACCCCCGATGCCCGTTCCGTTGAGCAGGACGCGGAGCTCTGGTGGGAGCTGACCCTCCGTACAGCAAAGGCAGCCATCGACAAATCGGAAATCGATCCCCTTGGGATTAAGGGAATCTCCATCAGCTCGCAGGGCATTACCATCGTTCCCGTTGACCGCGAGCTGAAGCCCATGTGCAATGCGCTGACATGGCTCGATATGCGCGCGGAGGAGGAAACCGCCTTTCTCAGAGAGGATTACGGCGACGGAGCCATGTTCACCCTGACGGGAAAGCACATCGATGCCGCCTACACCCTGCCGAAGCTCCTCTGGATGAAGAAGCATATGGCGGAGACCTTCAATAATGCGTGGAAATTCCTCATGCCCATGGATTTCCTCATTGCCCGACTGACGGGGCAGTGTGTCACCGACCACTCCATGGCGTCGGGAACACTCCTTTTCGACATCAAAAACGGTGTCTGGAGCCGTGAAATCCTTGACCGCTACGGCATACCCGAGGAAAAACTCCCCGAGATCAGGCGAAGCGGCGCGTGTGCCGGCAAGATCCTCCCCCATGTGGCGGCGGAGCTGGGGCTCGGTCCCGACTGCGTTGCCGCGGTTGGCGCACAGGATCAGAAATGCGCTGCCCTCGGTGCCGGTCTTGACATGAAAACCATGACCATCTCCCTCGGAACGGCGGCGGCTGTCACAAAGAAGTGGGCATCCCCCCTCACCGAAGAACACACCGCAGTCGGCTGGGGCGGCTATGCCGAGGAGGGCGCCTGGGTAACGGAAGGTGTGGTCAACACTGCCGGTACCTGCCTCCGCTGGCTTCGCGACATTGCCTACCGAGGCGAGAGCTACCGCGTTCTTGATGAGGAAGCGGAGCACGTCCGTCGGAACAATACCGTTCTGTTCATCCCCAACATGAGTGGTGCTCCCTCTCCCGGGTATCATCCCGAGGAGGAGGGCTGCTTCTACGGCATCAATCTTTCCACGGTGCGCGGCAATCTGGCGGCGGCTGTCATGGAGGGCATTGCCTTTGAAATACGGGAACTGCTCGGGAAAATGGATGCCTATGGCAATGTGGAGCGCATGGTCATCTTCGGCGGCGGCGCAAAGAGCGATCTCTGGTGCCGGATCATCGCCGATGTGACGGGTCTTTCCCTCACCGTTCCCACAACGGCGGAAGCGGCAGGCGCAGGTGCTGCCATCCTTGCGGCAAAGGCTGTGGGCGTGTGCCTCCCACCCCTCCCCGAAGCCCGTGTGTTCACCCCCTCGGAGGACAGAACGCCATACGAGGAACGATACAGAGCATATTGCTCACTGAAAAACAGAAATTGAGGAGGGCAGGACTGTGATTTGCATTAAAAACGCGAAGGTCGTCCTTGAGCACGGAATCCTCTTCGACGGCGTGATCCTTATTGACAACGGCAGGATAGCCGAGGTGGGCGATGCCCGTGACATCCCCGTTCCCCACGATTGTGAGACGGTGGATGCAGGCGGATGCTACGTCGGCCCCGGTTTTGTGGATATCCACTGCCACGGGGGAGGGGACTCCATGTTCCACACAGACCCCACGGGTGCGGCGGCGCATTTTCTCGCCCACGGTGAGACCACTGTTCTTGCCACATTGTATTACGATTTTGACCTTCCCGACCTCATCGACTCCATAGGCCGTATCGAGGCGGCAATGGGAGTGGGTGCAGGCCGTGCCATCGGCGGCATTTACATGGAAGGCCCCTACATGAACCCCAAATACGGCGCTTCTCCCGAGAAGAACAAGTGGAGAGGCGAGATCGCGGCGGAGAGGTATGCCCCCCTTGCCGACCGTCTCGGCGACCTTGTTAAGGTGTGGGCTGTCGCCCCCGAAAGGGAAGGGCTTGAACCCTTTATGGCATACGCAAAGAAGACGAATCCCGAGGTTGTGTTTGCCGTGGGTCACAGCGAGGCGTCCCCGAAGCAGGTGGCGCGGCTGAAAAAGTACGGCATCCGCCTCCAGACCCATTCCATGAACGCAACGGGGCGCGTCCCCCTGTGGCTTGGCACCCGAGCCTGCGGACCCGACGAGGCTTGTATGCTTGACCCCGAAATGTACGCGGAGCTCATCTCCGACTCCCTTGCCGTTCATGTGAACCCCGAGCTGCAGAGGCTTGTGCTGAAAAACAAGGGTGTGGACAGGGTTATTCTCATCTCCGACAGCTTTGTGAGCCATGAAGCCCCTCCCCCCGACCTCGCCCATGTGACAGACCTGAGCTTTGATGCACAGAGTAATTTAAGCGGCAGCCGACTCACCATGGACATGGCCTGCCGAAACATTATGCGCCACACCACCTGCGGCATCTGCGAGGCGTTCCTTCTCGGAGCGAGAAACCCTGCGCGCGCCGTTGGCATGGACGATGAGATCGGCACCATTGAAGCCGGAAAACGGGCGAATCTGGTGTTCGTTGACGATATTTTCAATGTAAAAAAGGTGATGCTTGACGGCGAGATCGTCGGCTGAGCACACCATCACGGATATATTCCACAGGAAAGGACTTGATTTTTATGTTAAAGGCTTGCATGACAAGAACGGATATCACCCCACCCGAGGGACTGGAGCTTGGCGGATATCCCCACTACCCCAGATACAACAAGGGAGCGCACGACCCCCTTTACGCCACCTGTATGTACCTCAACAACGACGGTTATGAAGTGGCAATCGTTACCCTTGACCTTCTCTGGATCTCAAAGAAGCACGTTATCGCCATACGCAAGATGGTTGAGGAGGCGTGCGGCATCCCCGGCGGTCAGATCATGATAAGCGCAACCCACACCCACTCGGGTCCCTGGGCATCGGGCAGAATCGACAGCGACGACGTGGAAGCAGGCATCAAGGAGCCCGTGGAATACGGCCTTGATATCGAAAAGAAGATCGCCGCCGTTATCGCCGAGGCAAAGGAGAACGCTTTTGAAGCATCCTTCACCGTGGGTACGGCAATGTGCGGCGCGGAATCGGGCGTTGGCGGAAACAGACGCCGCCCCGGAGGTCCCCACGACCCTCTCGTAAGCGTCTGGGCCATCAAGGACACAGCCGACCGTATTCGCGGCGTTATGGTAAACTACACACTGCACCCCACCTTCATCCACGAATGGAGCGAGGTCTGCACCGCGGACTACCCCTGCTATGTAAAGCTGCAGCTTGAGGAGATGATCCCCGGTGCCGTAATCGGCTTCACTCAGGGATGCGCAGGCAACCAGTCCAGCCGCTACTACCGTCAGGGCGAGAGCTTTGACGAGGCTGAGCGCGTGGGCAGAATCATCGGCAAGGCGGCGTACACCGTGTTCGAGAAGGCAGAGTGGGTAAGCGACCTGCCCATGAAGGCGGCGTCCTCCGAAATGGAGCTGGAGCTGAGAAGCTTCGGTACGGAGGAGGAGCTGAGAGCAAAATGCGCCGAGCTTGAAGCTGTCTATAAGGATCTGTGGGCGAAGTACGGCACAAGTACCAACCGCGACGAGTATTACCTGTGGCAGAACGCCAACCTGAAGCTGCTGGGTGCGGAGGATCAGCTTTCCTACATTTTAGCCATGAAGAAGGGCGACCAGCAGAGACTCATGGACGAGGACGCTCCCGTTGAGATTCAGGTGCTGAAGATAGGCGAAATGTGCATCATCGGTATGCCCGGCGAGCTGTTCGTTGAGTACGGTCTGTTCCTCAAGGGTATGGCAGGCTTCAAGACGGTGGTTATCCACTCCCTCGCAAACGGCATCCTCCCCGGATATGCATACACCCCCGAGTCTCTGGTAAGCGGCGGCGGATACGAGACGGACAACTCCTGTCTCAGCGAGGAATTCGGTATTCACCTCACGGAAAAGGCACTGGAAACCGTCCGTAAGGTAAAGTAAGCGGAAATATACATATAATAATAAGTGAAATAAAAGGAGACTGCAAACATGGCATTCAAGGAAACCTTCAAGCATGATTTTTACCCCTTCAAGAACCAGGCGGAGATCGACCGCGTGCGCAAGATCACATTCGAGGACATCAAGGCAATGAACGGCAAGCACCCCAACGGCAACCCCAACATTTCCGTTGAGCTCTGGATGGATGAGGAAGCGGAGATGGTAATGATCACCGACATGGTGCAGCGCATCATCGACTCCGACCGCTTTGACAAGCCTGCTATCTTCATCTGCCCCAATCCCTGCCCCACCTACCGCAAGGTTGCGTATATGCTTCAGCAGATGAAGGTCAACATGAGAAACGTTAAGTTCTACATGATGGACGAATGGGCTGACGAGGACGGCAATATCGCACCCCTCTCCTACAAGGGCGGCTTCGGCTATGCGTTTGAAAAGTTCATGATCAAGGAGATTCAGGGTCTCGGCTTCAAGCCCGAAAACTTCATCTACCACAGCAACAAGACCACACCCGATATGTCCAAAATGATCGAGGCGGACGGCGAGGCGGATGCAGTTTACTCCGGACCCGGCTGGCCCGGACACATGGCATTCATCGACCCCGTTGAGGACTGGTTCTGCGATACCATGGAGGAATATCTGGCGCAGGGCTCAAAGGTGACAGCCCTCCATCCCCTGACCATCGCCCAGAACTCCCTCCACGGCGGCTTCGGTCTCTCCGGCGACATCTCAAAGGTTCCCCCGAAGGGTGCTATGATCGGTCCCCGTGACGTAATGAAGGCAAAGAACGTTATCGACGTACACTCCATCTCCACCGCAGGCACAAAGGTTACATGGCAGCGCCTCACCTCCCGTCTCTGCATCTTCGGCGAGCCCAGCCAGGAGGTTCCGGCATCCATCGTCCAGCTCCGCGACCTGCCCACCCGTATCATCATGGGCCACACCAACGCGGCTACCATCGTTGACGAGGAGTATTTCCAGTATTAAGGGACGATCCGAGGGGAACGCCAAGGGGACAATAATCCGAGGGGTCTTTTTGAAAAAAGTCCCCTCGGGCACCCCCAAAAACTTTTAAACTGACAAGAATATTTCGTGGGGGCGACAAGGAAGCGGAACCCCAAAAACAATTCAACCAAATAAAATAACGGTATGGAAGATTTTTGGTCTGTCCATACCGTTTTTTCAGTTGAAAGGATTTCTCGGACTATTCGCAGTCTTAGTCCTCGCAGGGAGCAGTTGCCTTGTCGAAGATGTCGGTAACTTCCTTTGAGGGAGCCTTGTCGATGAGAGTTACAACAACGGCTGCGATCATGGAAACGATGAATCCGGGGATGAGCTCGTAGATACCTGTGTGGGAAAGGAATGCAAACCAGAGCACGTCGGTGAGGGCACCTGCGATAATACCGGCGAGAGCGCCCTTATAGGTGAAGCGCTTCCAGAACACGGAGAGGATTACTACGGAGCCGAATGCGGAGCCGAAGCCTGCCCAAGCGTTGGAAACCAGATCCATGATAGCCTGTGCGCCTTCGCTCTTGCTGCTTGCAATGAAGTAAGCAACAACGGCAACGATGAGAACCACAATTCTGCCCACCCAGAGAACTTCCTTGTTGGAGGCGTTCTTGCGGATGATGGGCTTGTAGATGTCGGATGTGAAGGAGGAGGAGGCAACGAGGAGCTGGCTGTCCGCGGTGGACATGGAAGCCGCAATGATGGCAGCAAGGAGGAATCCTGTGACGCCAGCCGGGAAGAGGTCTCTTGCTAGCTCAACGAATACCATATCCTGAGCGCCTGCGTCAAGAAGCTCGGCACCGATGAGCATTCTGCCGAAGGTACCGATGAAGATTACGGCAACGAGGGCGAGAACGACCCAGATAATGGCAACCGTTGCGGACTTCTTTACCATGGAAGGCTTCTTGATCGCCATAAAGCGAACGAGAATGTGGGGCATACCGAAGTATCCGAGTCCCCATGCCAGACCGTTTGCAATGGTTGCGGGGGAAGCCTTGAAGAGACTGTCAACGAAGGTGTAGTCACCAACGGGAGCGAGCGCCTCTGAGGTCAGCTCGGGGGAACGGGTAACAACGATAATGATCGGCACAGCCATAACAGCCGCCAGCATCAGAAGTCCCTGGAAGAAGTCAGTCCAGCAAACAGCCTTGTAGCCGCCGAGGAAGGTGTAGACAATGAGGATAACCGCAAAGATCAGCATAGCCACACCGGGTTCAATGTCGGGGAACAGGGAAGTGAAAACCTTTGTTCCGGCAACGAAAGCGGATGCAACGTAAACGGTGAAGCAAACAAGGAACACAACGGCGCAGATGATCTGAAGCGCCTTGCTCTTTGTTGCGAAACGGTTGGAAAGATACTGGGGGAGGGTGATGGAGTCGCCTGCAGCCTCGGAGAATCGGCGGAGACGGCGGGCGATGAGGATCCAGTTGAGGGCAGTACCCAGCGCCAGACCGATTCCGATCCACGCTTCACCCAAACCGAAGGCGAGAATGGAGCCGGGCAGACCCATAAGGAGCCAAGCGCTCATGTCGGATGCCTGCGCACTCATGGCAGTTACCCAGGGACCCATTGACTTTCCGCCGAGGAAGTAGTCTTTGTCGGAGGAAGCTTTGCTTTTGAAGAAGAAGGCAACGCCGATTGACAGCATTGCAATAAAATAGATGATGAGAACAATCAATTCCCAATTCAAGGTTATGTACCTCTCTTTCATGTATGATTGCATCATTATACCATAAAAGAAATAAATATGCAATAGTTTTGATAAAAATATGAAAAAATATCTTTAAATTTGCTGAACGGAGGGGAATGTAAATGTTGACAAAAACAATATATTCACAGTTTATTGACATTACGCCCTTGACGGGGGAGGGGGAGACGTGTATAATGTATGGTAGAAATATGTTCCATGGAGGAAAAAGATTTGAGAATCACGCCCCCCGTTGTGGATTATCGCGAACTGCGTCCCCAAAACATCACATCCGAAAAATTCAGACACCTTTTGCTCCTTGTCTGGTGGCCCCTGTTCGGGATCCTCTTCAGCCTGACGGAAAAAGGTCTCTTTGCCGACCATTACACCCCCATCTACTCTCCCTTTGACGATATCATTCCTTTCAACGAACTGTTTGTCATCCCCTATATGTTCTGGTTTGCCTACCTTGTGCTGATGCACCTGTATACGGGGTTCTACGACATCGACGGCTTCCGACGGTTCATGTGGTTCATCATAATCACATACACCACCACCATTGTGATCTACTGGATCTTCCCCAACTGCCAGCACCTGAGACCTGCCGTGTTCGAGCGCGACAATGTGCTGACGCGGTTTATGGCGGCTTTCTATGCCTACGACACCAACACCAACGTGTGCCCGTCCATTCATGTTCACGGGGCGGTTGCAGTGTGGGCGGCAGGCTGGAATTCACCGCGGCTTCGCTCCGTGTGGTGGAAGGTGGGCTTCACGGTGACGACGGTGCTCATCAGCCTGTCAACGGTGTTCCTGAAGCAGCACTCCGTCATTGACGTGATCGCCGCCCTCCCTCTGTGCCTGATCGCCTACCTGATCTGTTACCGAAAACAGGAACTGGGGTTCCGGGTGAAGAAAAGGAGCCGTGCATGAAGGATATTGTCCCCCTCATCCTTGACTGGTATGAGAAAAACAAAAAAAGTCTGCCCTGGCGCCATGACCCCACCCCCTATGAGGTGTGGGTTTCGGAGATCATGCTTCAGCAGACCCGAATCGAAGCGGTGATACCATACTATCGCCGCTTTCTTTGCGAATATCCCACGGTGGAAGCCCTTGCCGCGGCAGATGACGACCGACTTATGAAGCTGTGGGAAGGACTGGGGTATTACAGCCGCGCGCGAAACTTGAAGAAGGCGGCGGAGATCATCGTGAAGGAATACGGCGGCAGGCTTCCCCGTCGTGCGGCGGAGCTTCGGGGGCTGCCCGGCATCGGGGAATACACGGCAGGGGCTGTCGCATCCATCGCCTTCGGTGAGCCCGAGCCCGCGGTGGACGGCAACGTGCTCCGCGTCCTCAGCCGAGTGGAGGCATCCGCGGCGGACATTGCCCTTGCCGTGACAAAGCGTGCGGCGGCAGAAAAACTCCGCGCCCTGTACCCCACGGGAAGGGACGCGGCACGGCTGACGGAGGGGCTCATGGAGCTGGGCGAGAGCGTGTGCATCCCAAACGGGGAGCCTCGGTGCGGCGAATGCCCTCTCAGGACCTGCTGCCGAGCCTATCTCACGGACACCGTCTCCCTTTACCCCGTGAAAAGTGCAAAAAAGCCCCGCCGCGCGGAGGAGAGAACGGTGCTTCTCCTCTGTGACGGGGGGCGGTACGGCATTCGGAAAAGGGAGGAGGGCGGCTTGCTGGGCGGTCTTTGGGAATTTCCCAACTTGCCCGGGCATCTGACCGAGAGAGAGGCGGCGTCGGCGGCGTCGGAGCTTGGCTTTTGCTGTGAGAGCATCCGTCCCCTCGGGGAAGCGAAGCACATTTTCACCCATGTTGAGTGGCGCATGATCGGTTACGAGCTCACGGGGTGTGGGAAGGGCTGCCCCATGACCTTTGCCGACGGACATTCGGTGCGCAGAGACTACGCCTTGCCGGCCGCATTTCGGTTTTACGCCGAGTTGATGGGGGAGTGAGCTGATGAAATGTCTGCGGCTTGGGGCCGGGACAATAAAAAAATGGGCTGACGCATCGGAGAGGAACCGAAATGCGCCGGCCCGAATTTTTTTGGGGTAACTCTTTAACTGATTGGTTTACTCTTTGACCACTTCGGCATCGGGTGCGTTTTTCTTTACGCTTTCGATACCTCCGAGGCAGCCGGCCTTTGCCTTGTAGCCTTCGCTTGTTGCGATGACCTCGCCGTTGCGAGCCTTGAGACGGAAGCGGAACTCGCCTGCCTTGTCCTCGTACAGCTCAAACTTGGGGTGCTTCACGGAAACGATGGGATCGGCGGTCTGGTCCTCGATCTCACCGGCGCAGCACTTCTTTACACTTTCGATGCCGTTCTTGCAGGCAGCCTCGGTGGTGTAAACCTCACTTGTGGCGATAACCTCGCCGTTTCCTGCCTTCAGGTCAAACTTTACTCCTGTTGCGGTGCTTCTTACTACAAATTTTCCCATAATATTGCTCCTTTTCGAGATAAAATTGTGTACTTTGTTGTTTTTTGACATAATGATAGCACAAATTAGACGGATTGTCAAGGTTTTTGTGGGATTATTTTGGTGAATTGTATGATTTTTTTGATTTTTGGTCTCTTTTGCCTTTCCCCGAAAACAATTTTTTCCGGAAAAGAGCGATTCTGCGGAGGAGGGGACCAGCAAAAAAAGGCAAAAACTTAAAGAAAAAATGAATAAAACTTATTGACATACTTTACATTCTGTGTTAAAATATATAGTGGAAAAAATTATAAGTGTACCTTTATGCTTTTGTAGAGAGATACATTATGCCTTGCGCGTTGTGGGGAGACTCACGGGGCGCGAGGGGAAATCTTCATTATAAGAAAGGGAAAAGACATGAGAAAAACATTCAAATCCATTCTCAGCATGGTGCTGACCTTTTCCATGCTTCTCAGCTCTGCGGCAATGACAACAGTCAGCGCAGAAGAGCACGTCCACGAGGACGAGATCGTGATCGGTGCGGCTGAGGAGGAAGTCGTTCTCGCCGAAGAAGAGGTTATCCTTGAAGAAGAGGTTATCCTTGAAGATGAGGTTATCGCCGAAGGTGAGGCGCTGACCGCTATGGCGAATACTATCAGTAGATTTGAGAGTGCGATCAATTATGGTGGTCGTGTTACCTCCGTTGATGGCGCAAAGGGTGGTACCATCATTTCCGGTGGTGTTGCTGCATCTGCTGTTGCTGCTGCCTTTGACGGAAATAAGGAAACGCAGGCAAGTTTTGATTCAAACTATGGAACAGATGTTAGTTACTGGATGGGTATTAAGACAGATACTCCCATTGTACCTACACAGTTCAGACTGGCTGCGGCAAATGTTTCCCAGCAGTCCAAGATTGCCGGTTCCTATATCCAGGCATCCATGGACGGTGTAAATTGGACAACACTGTGGAAGTATTCCGACTGGAGGGAATATGCAACTCCTGCAGAAGGCGGTACATGGGAACCCGGTACCTATAAGGTTATTGGTGTATCCACAACTCAGTCTTATCAGTATTTCAGATACTTCAACTATAACGATGACGGAGCCAACCGTCTGACTGAATTCCAGGTATTCGGCAACGACTATTCTCTTTACCTTTATACAGGCTCCATTGCTGACACCGGTACATATGCAATAGCTGCAGATGGTGCAATGCCCGGTACAGTTATTGGTAATGGCTTCTCTACCGCAGAGCTTCTTGAGGCTTTTGACGGAAATATTTCCACAATGGCAGAAGGTCCTTCCAACCCCAATTCCATGGAAGGATACCAGGCAACAGAGGCTTCTTATTACTGGGTGGGCTTGAAATTCGGCGGTCCTATAAAACCTGTTTTGTTTAGAGTTTCTCTTCCTTCCGGCGTTGCGAATCACAGATTTAAAAACTCCTATATTCAGGGATCCAATGATGGCATTGTTTGGGAGACAATCTTTGGTATTGGTGGTTGGAATAATTCAGATCCTACACTGAATGCGGGATATAATGCTTATGCAGAAAATGGCGGTACATATTGGCAGCTTCCCGCAAACGGAAAGTCTTATCAGTACTTCAGATTCTTTAACTATGAAGACGGCGGCAGAAACTTTGTATCCGAGTTCCAGGTTTTTGTTGCACAGCCCCATACACACTATAACAATATGGAATACAGATATTCTGCTCCCACTTGTACTGCGGCCGGAAGAATGGAGCACTGGTACTGTGATGCGTGTGGTTGTTGCTATACCGATGCAAACGGAACAAAGTATATTCCTTTTGACCAAACTTATGTTGATCCTCTCAATCACAACTACACATCCGTTGTAACAGCTCCCACTTGTACAGCACAGGGCTACACCACATACACCTGTACAAGAGGCGACCATACATACACTGCTAATTACGTAGCGGCAAAGGGTCACACCCCCGGCGCGGCGGCAACTTGTACAACAGCACAGGTTTGTACCGTCTGCGGAACCACTCTTGCAGCCGCAACAGGCCACACCGAAGTGATCGACGCAGCAGTAGCACCTACCTGTACCACAACAGGTCTCACAGCAGGTAAGCACTGCTCCGTCTGCGGAACGGTTACTCTCGCACAGCAAGTTGTTCCCGCGCTCGATCACTCCTACACAGAGGTGGTAACAGCGCCTACCTGTACAACAGGCGGTTACACAACCTACACTTGCTCCGCCTGCGGTGATACATACACAGGCAACGAGACAAACAAGCTCGGACACTCCTATGATGTTGAGGTAACAGCACCTACTTGTACAGAGGATGGTTACAGCACATACACCTGTTCCGTCTGCGGCGACACATACGTTGCTGACGAAGTAGACGCACTGGGTCACGACTATGTCGATGTAGTAACAGCCCCCACTTGCACAGAAGCAGGTTACACAACATACACTTGTTCCGTATGCGGCGACAGCTACGTTGACGACGAAGTAGACGCCCTTGGACATACCGAAGGCGAAGCAGTAATCGAAAACAATGTTGACCCCGACTGCACAGAGGCAGGTTCCTACGACACAGTAGTATACTGTACCGTATGCGGCGAGGAACTGAGCAGAGTAACAACCGTAGTTGACGCCCTCGGCCACGACTACGAAGCAGTAGTAACAGCTCCCACTTGCACAGAAGCAGGTTACACAACATACACTTGTTCCGTATGCGGCGACAGCTACGTTGACGACGAAGTAGACGCCCTTGGCCACGACTACGAAGCAGTAGTAACAGCTCCCACTTGCAC
>SVSU01000055.1 GCA_015064135.1 Oscillospiraceae bacterium | reverse complement strand
TTGTTTTTTGTTGAATCCAAATTTCTCTCTGATTTCCCGACCTGTTTTCCCTTGCGCCCTTAGTTCCATTATTTCTTTTTCATATTCTTGTATATGGCGATATCCTCTTGGCATGACAAAACCTCCTATGGTAGTTCTTTTATTCTACCATAGGAGGCTCTTTTTGTCTATTGTCCGTTTTTTACGGACTTGTGCAAGTTTGGTTCGGGACATCCCTTTTGTCATGTATCGCTCTGCTGCCGCAAGGGTTTCCTTACATAATCAGTTCGATTTCGTCTTTTATCACATCTCCTACGCCGTTCATGATATATGTGGGGCGGTAGGGGAATTTTTTTACGGTCTCGGTGTCGGATACACCGGAGAGAACAAGCACTGTGTCAAGCTCGCTTTCGATGCCTGCAATGATATCCGTGTCCATGCGGTCTCCGATGATGGCGGCATCCCGTCTTGAAACACCCAGCTTCTTCAGCGCATGGCGCATCATAAGAGGATTGGGCTTTCCCACAAAATAAGCCTCGCAGCCCGTTGCAAGGGTGATGGGAGAAATGAGCGCACGGCAGGCAGGCATAATTCCGTGATCGGTGGGACCTGTCAGGTCGGGATTGGTGCCGATGAGCTTTGCACCCTTCTGGACAAGCATGACCGCGTGCTCGATTTTTTCGTAACTGATGGAGCGTGTTTCACCGAACACAACGTAGTCGGGGTTGTAGTCGTTCATGGAAAATCCCGCGTTGTAGAGAGCGTTTACAAGACCCGGTTCGCCTATGACATAAGCGCTTCCCCCGGGGCATTGGGAGGCGAGGAATCCTGCTGTGGCAAGGGCACTTGTGTAGAAGTGATCCTCGCTGATGTCCAGTCCCATTCTGGCAAGTTTGTTTGAGAGTTCTTTTGGGGAACGTTCACTGCTGTTTGTAAGAAAGAGAAAATTTTTCCCATTTTTGTTGAGCCAGCGGACAAATTCGGAAACACCGGGGAGGAGAGTGTTTCCGTGATAGATAACACCGTCCATGTCGCAGATAAAGGTGGATTTTTCGTGAAGATGTGCAAGAGAAACGGTATTCATAGGCGTTCCTTTCTTGTTTTTTTCGATTTTTTTCGTCAAACGCAGAATATGTGCGTGGTTTATGTATTGATTATTTCCAAAAAATATGTTATAATTCCAGGTGGAATATTGTGCCTGAAAAACAAAATACTCGTCAAAATGTCTTTCTTTTCTTCATTATACAGTTTTTTCAGATAATTGTATATAGCCTTTTAACACAATATTTCCACGAAAAATCGGCTATTTTTACACAGCAGTATAAATTTGCCCACAGGCAGCTTGGGCAGAAAGGAAATTGCTTTGGATAACAACAACACCCAAAACGAAAAAATCAATGATGCTCTCCCCGAGACCGAGGCGGAGCAGACAAGGACTCGGCCCCCTCTTGTTCTTCCCGAGGAGGATTTTCCCGTGAGAAAGAGACCCCCCGTTACCGAGGAGGATGTGAAGAATCAGGAAGACGACGGAAGGGCTCGTCCCGCAGTTTCTCCTGAGGACATAAGCGGTGGGGAGGAGAGACAGATCCACGACGGACGGATCACGGGAGAAAAGCATTCGGAGGCTTCAACGGCAGCGCCCGTCAGAACGCGGACTCCCGAGAAAAACCGCGAGATCACAAACGGTATCCCGACCCGTCATTCCGCCCATTCTGCCGAAAGCGTGAAGGAGGCGGAACAGGGGAAGGAAAAGGGAAAATTCACTCCCGTATGGGCAGGGGCGGCAGTTCTTTGCGTGCTCCTTATGCTGACAGTTGTGGTTTTCACGGTGAACAATGCCTACCGGGGTGATTCTTCAAGACCTGCGGATTTCAGCATGGGCATGATTCCCGAGGGAGATATCCCCCGTGTGGACAGTATGAGCTTCGACAGCCTGCGCGCCGATGGGGACAGTGTTTCCGAAACGGCAGAAGCTGAGACGGGGTCTGACACTGCGGTAAGCGATACGGAAGCCGGTGACACGGAATCCGATTCTCCTGCAGAAACTGCCGCACCCGAGACCGCTTTGCCGGAGACGAGATATACCGTTACCATCAAGGCATACAACAGAGACCCCATAACAGTGACGCTGGGTTCCATGACGGTGGGTGAGCTGTTCGATGTTGTGGGCTTCAAACTCAGAGACAACGACAGAATGTATGTGGAGACAGACAGCATAATTGCAGCAGACACGGAGATCGTTGTGGATTCGGTTGAATACAGAACCGTTGACAAAACCGAACCCATCCCCTTCACGACCATAACAAATGATGTGCGAACAGTTCCGAGAGGGCAGACAGCCGTTGCGCAGAATGGTGAAGAGGGTATCAATACCCTGACCTATGAGGTAGAATTCATCAACGGGCAGGAAGTTGCAAGGACTCTCATAAACGAGGTCGTAACAAAAGAACCCGTGACACAAATTCTTGAACGGGGTATCGGCGGAGAATTGATGGGATCGGACGGAGTTACATACACTTACAGCCATTACAAAGTGGTTCCTGCCACCTATTACAATATTGAGGGGCTCACATGGGCAGGCACCAACGCAAGCGAGAATACCATCGCTACCAACTTCAACTATATTCCCCTCGGCACGAAGCTGTACGTCAAAAATGACAAATTCGACTTCGGCGTGAGAACCGTTGAGGATACGGGCACCATGGAAGGCTACGAGGTGGATATCTGGATTAGTGCCGACAACCCCCAGCTCGCTGAATTTGCCCGGATCGGATACCATTATGACATGGTTATCTATTATCTGGACTGAGGAACAGCGCAAGACGATAAGAAAAGACATCCTGAATTGATCGGGATGTCTTTTGATTTTATAAGGTTTATTTCCCTGCGGTTTCCGAGGGATAGATGACGACGTTTACGGGGACGAAGAGGATCTCCTCAATACCCATCCATTCAAAGCGGAGCTTATAATCTCCGTCTTTCAGATGAACCACTTCAAAGGTGTAGTCCGTGACCTCTTCCGTGTAATCGGAATATATGGCGGTGACTTTGAAATCATCCTTTTTGAATTTATGATCTGTGTCCGTGACCTCTTCTCCGATGTACATGGGCTGGAATACCAGAAAATCTTCGGGAAGCGTCTCCTCCTCGGTTTTATCCGAAGAACATCCCGAAAGAAGGATAGCCGTCAATGTCACGACAAGAAGGAGAAAGATGGATAAGATTCTTTTCATATAAATACGTTCCTTTCTTTGGCCAAAAGGCTGCATCGGGGAGATCAAACACCGCTGTATGCCGCAAATCCGCCGTCAACGGGAACTACAACACCGTCAACGAAGGCGGAGAACTTCTCGTCAGCCAGCCACAGGAGAACGCCGTCCAGATCCTCGGGGGTGCCGAAGCGCTTCATGGGGGTGTGGGAGAGGATCTTGTCGCTTCTCGGGGTCAGGGAACCGTCGGGGTTGGTGAGCAGAGAACGGTTCTGATCGGTGAGGAAGAATCCGGGGGCGATAGCATTGACACGGATTCCCACGGGTGCGAAATGAACGGCGAGCCACTGAGTGAAGTTGGAGATGGCAGCCTTGGCGCCGGAATATGCAGGAATTCTTGTGAGGGGGCGGAAGCTGTTCATGGAAGAAACGTTGATAACGGTACCGCCTCTGCGTGCCATATCACGGGCGAACACCTGCGTGGGAATAAGGGTGCCGAGGAAGTTGAGGTTGAAAACAAAGGAGATTCCGTCAGGGTCAAGGTCGAAGAATGTCTTGATGCCCTCGATGGTGCCGTTGGCGTCAAGTTCAGCCACCTCCTCGGGGGTAAGATTGTCGCGGGAGGTGCTTCCCTTGGGGTTGTTTCCGCCTGCACCGTTGAGGAGAATGTCAACATCCCCCAGCTTTTCGCGGATGAGCTTTTCCGCCGCTTCAACGGAAGCCTTTTCAAGCACGTTCATCTCAACGGGAATGGCGATGCCGCCTTCCTTTGTGATCTCGTCCGCAACCTTTGCTGCCGCTTCCAGACGGAGATCGCATACCGCAACCTTTGCGCCTGCCTTTGCCAGTGTCTTTGAAAAACCGGAGCAGAGCACTCCGCCGCCGCCTGTTACAACGGCAACTTTTCCTGTCAGATCAAATGTAAGATTCATTGTAATCACTCCATTTTGTTATAGTATGTTTTTTATGTTGACCGCTTATTCAACGGGATAAGCCATGGTTGTCATCAGTGCCATTTCCACAGCACTTGTGTCAAGACGGGAATACTGACATACGATGGGTGTGTTGGATTCCACAAGGACAGCATAGGGTGTGTCACGGGGAATCATCTCGCCTGCCGCGTTTTTCAGCTTGTCCATACGAATATGGTGAGTCCTCATAGCGGGGCAGTGGGAGGAGAAATCTGTGCGCGCCTCTCTGTCCTCGAAAAACAGAGTCAGCTTGATCTCCGCATCCACATCGGAGGTGTTGATTACGCAGATTGCCTCATGGGATATGTTTTCGTTTTTGGAAACAGAATTAAGATAAGTGTCGGGGATGAGCCAGACATTTTTGCCGTATGCTTTCATTTTTCATCCGTTCCTTTCGTTGTGCACTCATGTGAGTTATGCCATTATATTATAGGATAGCATTGATTTTCCGTTATGTCAAGTATATTTTGTGACGGGGAGGAAAAAGAAATGAAAAACAAGCAAAAAGCAAAGGATTGTGTGATGATTTGATGTGCTTTGCTCCAAAGAACTCGGTGGGCATTGGATGCTGATGAATCGGAAACGCAGGATGCCTTGACAAAACCTAATAGGAGTGTTAAAATGAATTTGCAGTTTTTTCATTAAAGGAAAAACAATTCGGAAGGAAACTTGGAAGGCACGCCGCGGATTTTGGGCTTGATCCGTCAAGAGCTTTAGATAGGGAAGCATTCCGGAAAATCATAGATGGCATAATCGCTGCACCGGATGCGGTGCGGATAGGAGATTGGCGTAGACAGCCTGATGATGTGTTATTCTGCATTCGTAGCAAAGATGTGGTTATAACCGACCAAAATAATGAATTTATATCTATTTTGAAAGGGGGCATCGATAATGCAAGGGTTAAGAACGCAAGAAACAAATAAATTCAAAAAATTCTTTTCGATTGTGCAAGATGCCGCCAAGAAGAATGGTTGTGTTTTCTATTTGGATGCGGGGGACGGCCGAGACTTTGAAACGGATTCTCTTGAAGGCGAAGATTTGATGGGATGGCTTATTCCCGAGCGAATGGCAGAGGAATTTGAACCAATATGGAAAAGAGGATTGGTTTCAGACGATTGGTCCGAATATTTCGGTTTTGCAATTTGGGAAAACCAAAACAGTCCAACAATTAAATTTAATATATAAAGGGGCTGTCGCACTAACAGCCCCATACTTATTGTTCGTTATAATTTAGTGATGTTGCTGTCTACTCCTGCTGCCTGTCAATCCTTGACGGAATAAAGAGATTTTTCTCCTTTGGAAAACGCAGAGAAACCGCATATTCAAGAGCAGCCTTTGCGGCGGCATATCCCTGGGCATATACATCCTGATTACAGCAGACGGCGAATCCTTCGGGAACCTGCATCTGCTCCGTAAAGCAGTCGTGGCATATACAGACCACTCTTTCCTCCAGTGCCGCTTTCTTGATGGCGATGGGGAGCTTTATCATTCCGACCGGGGAATAAAGGCAGTAGCGAGAGTCCTTATCGAGCTCCGATGAGAGGAGAGATGCCAGCCGCGAGGACAGCATTTTCAGATCCCTGAAAATCTTATTTTCGATATCAAGGGATTTGGATTCGCATAGAGTACCGGGGCACTTTTCTCTGATTACATCAAGGAATCCCTCCGTCCTCTTTTTCGCGTTTTCGTTGCTGAGAACGTTGAAGTAGAGCAATTTTCTGTCGCCGAAGGTGCTGAGATACGCTTCGCCCATCTTTCTTCCGTCACCGTAAGCGTCGGCACCGATGTAAAAAGCGTTTCGCCTTTCAAAATGTTCGGAAAGAAGAAGGATCATGCACTTTTCCGGAAAGTTTTCCAGTCTGCGGCGGATTTCCGGGGTCACATAGGTGGCAAGGATCAGTACCCTTATATCCATTTTTTCCGCTTCGCTGAGATAATCAAGAACAGTGGATTCGTCGCCGCATCGTGTGTAAATATTGTGTTTCACGGGGGCGATCTGTTGGTTTCCCCCGTCCATCAGTCCGCGCTGCATCTCTTTCCAGAAATACTGGGGAACATCGGGAAGGATGGTGTAAACGGAGAAAGGCTGTTCTGCGCCTGCCCCTTTTGGAATTGACTCCAGAATAAGCTGTCTTGTGTCCGAGTCCACGCCGCTGCAGTGTCTTACAGCTTTGCTGACGGTGGATTTGCTGATATTCAGTTTTTTTGCCAGTTCTGCTAAGGTATCTTCTTTCATGTGCGGCGGCTCCTTTCTGCGGCTTTTGGTGGACTGAAACAAAAAAGATCATCCATTTTTGGACAGTCTGTACATGACATGGAAGGGGATGATATGTTAAAATTATACTGACCCCCAAAAGGTTGGATACAGACTGATATGATTTGAGTTTATATCCAAACATACAAGGATATTATATCAGAAATTTTTTATTTTTCAAGCCGAAAGGAGAAAAATTTATGGCAGATAAGAAGATTTTGCGCGTAGGTGTCATGGGTACCCTCAGAGGAGCAACTTATGTGAACCAGTTCAGCGAGCGCGAGGACAGTGTTGTTACTGCTGTATGCGATTTCAACCCCAAGTCTCTGGAGCATGTGAAGGAACAGATTGAAAAGTACAATATCACCGTATTCAATAACTTCGACGACTTTATCGAAAGCGGACTTTTTGATGCTGTAATGCTGGCAAACTACTTCTACGAACACGTTCCATTTGCAATCCGCGCAATGGAGAAGGGTATCCATGTTCTCAGCGAGTGCACCCCCGCACTGACCATGGCAGAGTGTGTTGAACTTTGCCGCGCAGTGGAGAGAACGGGATGCAAGTATATGCTTGCCGAAAACTATCCTTTCATGGCTTCCTGCGTTGAGATGAAGAGACGCTATGAAACCGGAAAGTTCGGACGTGCCATCTACTGCGAGGGCGAATACAACCACCCCGTTAATGTAAGAGACAAGAACAGCCTGTCTCCCGGACGTCTGCACTGGAGAAACTGGCTCCCCAGACCCTACTACATCACTCATGCACTGGCACCGATCCTGTATATGACGAACAATGAGCTGGCTGCCGTAAACTGCAAATCCGTATTTGCTCCCGAAAATCTGAACGGTACAGCCTGCGTGGTCGGTGACCTTGCTTCCATTATCTTCTGTGAGATGAAAGACGGTTCCCTTGCCAGAGTAACGGGCTGTTCCGCATGGGGCGGTCACGGAACATGGTACAGACTCTGCGGCGAAAAGGGTAATATGCAGGGCGTTCGCGAGGACAGCATGAAGATCCGCGTACAGTATGACAGCTGGAACACTCCCGAAGGCGAGGAAACCTGCTATATTGCAGATGCAAAATGGGATGCTGACGAGTCGAAGAACGAGGAGATCCTGAAGGCAGGTCACGGCGGCGGCGACTGGTGGGTTGCAGAGGAGTTTGCAAAGTATATCCTCGAGGACAAGAAGCCCTTCTTCAACGTATATCGCTCCGTTTCCATGTCCGCGGCGGCAATTCTTGCTCTCCGCAGCAGTTATAACAACGGTGTGGAATACAAGATTCCCGATTTCACAAAGGAAGAGGACCGCAAAAAGTGGGAAAACGACCACGACAGCCCCTTCCCGGATGAAAACGGCAAGGCGACCATGCCCTGCTGCAGCCATCCCGATTTCCAGCGCACCGAGGAGGATTATGCCAAGGCTGAGGCTGACTGGCGTGAAATGGGACTGATCTGATTCGGTATAGGAGTTTCTGCACTGAACTGAAAAGCTCATATTCTGCCCGATGGGGAATAAAATACACTGAAAACAGGACTGCCGTAGTATGCTTTGATGCATAAAACGGCGGTTCTTTTTGCGTTGGGGCATAATAGACAAAAAAACAGCGAAAAGTTTGTGGCAAATGGCGATAACCAGAAACGAATTTATGTGGTAAAATAAAAGCAGACCACAGTGTGCTCCAAAAGGGCATTTTGGTGAATGAAACGAGTTAAATGATTCTTATTAAACATACAAAAGGAGACAGAACTATGGCAAAGAAAGTTAGAGTAGGCGTATTCGGCGCAGGTCGCGGAATGAGTGCCATCGCACAGCTTTTCAACCATCCCGATGCAGAACTGGTAGCGGTATGCGACAAGTACCAGCCCCTGCTTGACGACTGCAGGAAGGAAGCGGAAGCAGCAGGTCTTTACAATGTTGCGTACTACCCCTGCTTCGACGACTTTATCAATCACGACATGGACGCGGTAATCCTTGCGAACTACGCAAACGAGCACGTTCCCTTCGGTATCAGACTGATGGAAAGCGGCCGTCA
This sequence comes from Oscillospiraceae bacterium, assembly GCA_015064135.1. Taxonomy (GTDB): domain Bacteria; phylum Bacillota; class Clostridia; order Oscillospirales; family CAG-272; genus UMGS1696. The sequence goes on along the minus strand of SVSU01000055.1, from coordinate 5,594 downwards.
CATTATGACAGAATGTCTGACCTGCGCTACCATGAAGGAAGCGGTTGAGCTTATCGAAGCCGTTGAGCGCACAGGCATGACATACTCCTATGCGGAGAACTACTGTTATACTCCCGTTCGCTGGGAGATGAGACGCCGTTACCTCAACGGTGATATCGGTGAGCTGATGTATGCGGAAGGCGAGTATGTACACGACTGTTCTTCCATCTGGCCTCAGATTACATACGGTGAGAGAAACCACTGGAGAAACCTGATGCCCTCCACCTTCTACTGCACACACTCCATCGGCCCCATCCTGAAGATGACAGGCCTTCGTCCCGTTCAGGTGTCCGCATTTGAAACACCCAATATGCCCTTCATGAGAAAACTGGGAACAGCATCCGGTACTCTCGGTATGGAGATCATTACGCTGAACAACGGTGCCATCATGAAGTCCCTCCACTTCGGCATGAAGCACGCAACACACGCATCCAACTACCAGCTCAACGGTGACCGCGGTGCGCTGAAGGATCTCGGAAACGGTCAGCTTGCAACCTACATCGAAGGAGACCGCGGCAACGGCAGAGGAGATTTTGAGACATACGAGCCCGAGACCCTTATTGCAGAAGCGGCAAATACAGGTCACGGCGGCGCTGACTTCTATACTACACACTACTTCATCCGTTCCATCCTCGGAGACGAAGTTGCAAGAGAACGCTCCATCAATGTATACGATGCAGTTGATATGTGCATCCCCGGTACCCTCGGCTATCGTTCCATCGTTGAAGGCAACGCGCCCATTAAGGTTCCCAACCTTCGCAACAAGGAAGAGCGCGATGCTTACAGAAACGACACTCTCTGCACATTCCCCCACATTGCAGGTGACCAGTACGTTTCCAACAACATCTACAACGACGAGCCCATTCCCGAAGAAGTATTCGAGAAGGTTCGTCAGATGTGGATTGACGGTGTTGACGGCTAATGCATGGCTCGTGGCGGTAGCTTGAATTGTAAGTGAAGCGGAGCCATGCCGAAAAAATCTTGACGGATGGGACCCACCATCCGTCATCGCCTGAAAGCCTCCTTAGGAGACTTTCATTCGACCGATTTTTTCCGAAGTGCGGTTGATGACTCATGGCGGTAGCTTGAATTGTAAGTGAAGCGGAGCCATGACAGGCAATCAAATACAGTGCAGGCGGCAAAGTTATTATAGCTTTGTCGTCTGTTTTTTGTCGAAGAGAAAATATACAAAAAAAATGGAGAAAGTTTGGTTGATTTGAGCATAAAAAGAAACCGTCCGATGTGGTAAAATAATAATGTATAAGTGTGACTTTAAACTGCGAAGACAATTATTGGAGGAAAAAATGGCGAAGTTGAAAATCGGTGTTTTCGGAGGTTTCCGAGGCAGACGAATGGTAAGTCAGGTGGCAGGGAGCGCGGATGCGGAACTTGTTGCGGTCTGCGACAGACACCCTGCGGCTATCGAGACCTGCCGTAAGCTGGCGGAAGAAGCCGGAATGTACAATGTGGCGTATTACAGCGATTTTGAAGAATTTTTCAAGCACGATATGGATGCGGTCATCCTTGCAAACTATGCAAACGAGCACGTTCCCTATGCAATTCGCTGTCTTGAAAGCGGCCGTCATGTAATGTCCGAGGTGCTGACCTGTGCCAACATGAAGGAAGCGGTGGAGCTGATCGAGGCGGTGGAGAGAACAGGCAAGCTCTACACCTACGCGGAGTGCTACTGCTACACTCCCGTTCGTTGGGAGATGCGGAATCGTTATCTTCGCGGTGACATCGGTGAGCTGATGTATGCGGAAGGTGAATATATCCACGACTGTGCTTCCGTATGGCCTCAGATCACCTATGGTGACAGAAACCACTGGAGGAACCGGATGTCCTCAACGTTCTACTGTACTCATTCCATCGGTCCCATCCTTACAATGACCGGGCTGCGGCCCACGCAGGTGACGGGATTTGAGACGAAAAGTATGCCGTTTACAAGGAATGTCGGCTATCCCGGCGGCACTCTCGGAATGGAGATCATAAACCTTAGCAACGGTTCGGTTATGAAGAGCGTCCATTTCAACATGAAGCACACCACAGAGGTATCAAATTATCAGCTGAACGGCGAGTGGGGCGGAATGAAGGATCTGGGGGACGGACGCCTTGCTCTGTATCTGGAGGATCACGGCAAAAACGGCAGGTTTGAAACCGTCACTCCCGAGCACCTTATTGAGGAGGCAAAATACACCGTTCACGGAGGCGGTGACTACTATACCACCTACTATTTTATCCGAGCACTCCTTGGGGACGAAGTGGCGAGGGAACGTGTGATCGACGTATATCAGGCTGTTGATATGTGTACACCCGGTATTCTCGGCTATCGTTCCATCATCAACGGCAACGAGCCTGTCAAGGTTCCCGATCTTCGGAACAAGTGCGAACGAGACGCATACAGGAACGACCGCTTCTGCACGTTCCCCGAAAACGGCGGCGATCAGTATGTGTCCAACAACAACTGGGGAGATCCCGAGATTCCCGACTCCGTTTATGAAGAAGTAAAGCGGAAGTGGCTGGCAGGGGAAGAAGGCTGAGGGAGACGATGAAAGATATATCTTACTATCCTAAAACCATCTCATCGGGCTTGTACGGCACAGGGCATTGTCAAGGGATTGCCGTGGATGAAGAAAAACGGGTAATTTACTATGCTTTCACCACACAGCTCATAAAAACGGATTTTGACGGGAATTTTATCGGTTCCGTCGGAGGACTATACGGACATCTTGGGTGTATTCAATTCAGAAAGAGCGACGGGCTGGTTTACGGTTCCCTTGAATACCTGAATGACAGCATAGGCAAGGCGATTCTGAAAAGCACAGGCAGGGAATCCGTGGAAGACGGTTTTTACATTGCTGTTTTCGACGGAGATAAAATCACACGGGCAGATATGAACGCTGAGACGGATGGAATTATGACCGCCGCCTTTGTTGCACCTGCCACGGAGGATCATCTCGGCACAGCGCCAAACGGGAAGCCCCATATTTACGGCTGTGCGGGCATTGACGGTACCGCCATCGGGCCCATGCCGGGAGACTGTGACGGAAAAGAGTGGCTGTTTGTCGCCTACGGTGTCTACGGGGATGTGGAACGGGAGGACAACGACTATCAGATCCTCGTGCGATACGATCCCGATGAACTGAAAGCGGCGGCAAAGCCCGTGGTTCAGGAGAATATGCACAGATCGGGCGCGGACCTTGAGTATAAGCGATACTTTGTTTATACGGGCAACACCACCTACGGCGTACAGAATCTTGAGTACGACTCGGGCAGGGGGCAATATATGCTCTGTGTTTACACGGGTCAAAAGGAGCGTTTTCCAAACTACCCCATGTTTCTTGTTGACGGAGGCATTTCTCCGAAACCGGAGGAACTGCGCGGTATGAACGGTGAAAAGGGCGAGGTTTTAACCCTTGCTTCCGGAAACTGCCGTGATGGAAAAACGGGAATAACAGGAGTGTCATACGGAAGGGGAAGTACAGGCATTGCTTCCCTTGGGGCTGATGAAAACGGGACAGCGTATTACTATGTTTCCTACGATTATTACGAAAACGGACTTTGCGGTACCCATGTGAGACTTTGCAGATGGGACGAGAACGAATGGCTTGTTCCCGTGGAGTGATTGTTTATTTTGCATATTTAGGAGGAAAATATGAGAAAAGTAAAAATTGGTGTATTCGGCGGATATCGCGGCGAGGTCATGGTACGCGAGATTCTCGGAAGTCGTGATGCCGAGCTTGTTGCGGTTTGCGACAAGTGGGACTTTGCCATTGACCTTTGCAGGAAGGCGGCGGAGGAGTACGGCATGACGAATGTGACCTACTACACCGACTTCGATAAATTTTTCGAGCACGATATGGATGCCGTCGTTGTGGCAAACTACGCCAACGAGCACGCGCCCTATGCGGTACGTCTCCTGAACAGCGGACGTCATGTTATGTCCGAGTGTCTGGCGTGCTCCTGCATGAAGGAAGCGGTGGAACTGGTGGAAGCGGTAGAACGTTCAGGCAAGGTTTATGCTTATGCGGAGAACTACTGCTACACCCCCGTTCGCTGGGAAATGAGAGAGCGCTATCTCCGCGGCGACATCGGTGAGCTGATGTATGCGGAGGGCGAATACCTTCACAACTGTGCGCCCAGCTGGCCCGAGCTGACCTACGGTGAGAGAAACCACTGGAGAAATCTGATGCCGTCCACATTCTACTGTACCCACTCCATCGGTCCTATCCTGAAGATGACGGGGCTGCGTCCCGTTCAGGTGAATGGATTTGAGTCGAAGAATATGCCCTACATGAGAAATCTCGGAACGGCATCGGGCACACTGGGTATGGAAATTCTGACCCTTGACAACGGTGCCATGATGAAGTCCATCCACTTCCAGCTCAAGAATGCGACCCACGGCTCCAACTACCAGCTGAACGGAGACCGCGGAGCACTGCGCGATCTCGGCAACGATCAGCTTGCCACATACATTGAGGGAGACCTTGGCAACGGCAAGGGTCTGTATGAGACCTACTCACCGAAGCCCATATTTGAGGAATCCGTAAAGTCCGGACACGGCGGCGGCGACTACTACACCACATACTATTTCATCCGTTCTATTTTGGAGGACGAGGTTGCCATTGAGAGAAGCATCAATGTTTACGAGGCAATGGATATGTCCATCCCCGGTATTCTTGCATACCGTTCCATTGTAAACGGAAACAAGCCCATCAAGGTGCCCAATCTCCGCAACAAGGAAGAACGCGATGCATATCGTGACGACCGTTTCTGCACTTTCCCCGATATCGCAGGCGATCAGTGGGTGTCCAACAACAACTGGGGCGACCCCGAAATTCCCGACGAGATCCATGCCGAAGTCAAGCGCAAGTGGCTTGCCGGTGAGGATGGCTAATGCACAGCTCATGCAGACAGCTTTCGTTTTAAGTAAAGCGGAGCTGTGTCGAAAAAACCTTTGAATGAGGGACTCATTCGTGGGCCCCACCATTTTGAATAACCGGTTTTTTCCGAAGTGCAGATTTGATATAGACGGCTTTCGTTTTAAGTAAAGCGGAGTTGTGCCAAAAAAATTCAAAAAAGCAGATATTTCAAAAAATATATAAAAACGGAGATAACAACAATGGCAAAAGTAAAAATCGGCGTATTCGGCGGACACAGAGGACGTGACTTTATCCGTGAGATCGTAGGCAATAATGAGGCTGAACTGGTTGCGGTATGCGACAGAGCGCCCCACATGATCGATCGAGCTCGTGCTGCAGCAGAAGCAGGCGGTGCCGACAAAGTTACATACTACAACAATTTCGAGGACTTCTTCAATCACGACATGGATGCGGTGGTTCTTGCAAATCCTGCCCATGAGCACGTTCCCTATGCGATTCGTCTCCTTGACAGCGGACGTCACATTCTGTCCGAGTGTCTGCTCAGCGCAACCATGAAGCAGGCCGTGGAACTGATCGAGGCGGTGGAGCGTTCCGGAAAGATCTACTCCTACGCGGAGAACTACTGCTACACTCCTGCGCGTTGGGAGATGCGCGAAAGATACAAGAGAGGCG
>SVSU01000054.1 GCA_015064135.1 Oscillospiraceae bacterium | reverse complement strand
TCGTGTACGTGACCTTCCCGGTGTACGTTACCACATCATCCGCGGCACACTTGATACACAGGGCGTTGCAAACCGCAAGCAGTCCCGTTCCAAGTACGGCGCAAAGAGAGCAAAGAAGTAATCTTTCGCCAAATCTCATCAGATACCACTCGTAGTGTATTGTCCTTTCATGTAATAAATGTTTATATGACTGACACGCACTTACGGAAGCTATCTTTCGAGTACCTATGATATCATAAATTTAATGAAGGAGGGAAGCAAAGTGTCCAGAAGAGGTCAGATTTCTAAGAGAGATGTTCTGCCGGATCCGCTTTATAATTCCAAGCTGGTAACAAAGCTCATCAACAACATCATGTTGGACGGCAAGAAGGGCGTTGCACAGAAGATCGTGTATGACGCATTCACAATCGTTGAAGAAAAGGTTGGTCAGAACCCCCTTGAAACTTTCGGCGAGGCTCTTGAAAATGTAATGCCTGTTCTTGAAGTAAAGGCACGTCGTATCGGCGGTTCCAACTACCAGGTTCCTATGGAAGTTAGACCCGAGCGCCGTCAGACCCTGGGTCTGAGATGGATGGTTGCATACGCACGTTCCAGAAGCGAACGCACAATGGCTGAAAGACTTGCTGCCGAGATTCTCGACGCAAAGAACAGCACAGGCGGTGCATTCAAGAAGAAGGAAGAAACACACAGAATGGCAGAGGCAAACAAGGCTTTTGCACATTTCAAGTACTAATCCGTTATCCCGCGTGGATTGCGGCTCTGCAAAGGCGGCTTAGCCCGTGCCGAAGTGCATAGGTGCTGCCAAAAACGAAGGAGATTAAGTAAATGCCAAGGGACTATTCACTTGAGCGTACCAGAAATATCGGTATCATGGCTCACATTGACGCCGGTAAGACAACAACCACGGAGCGAATTCTGTTCTATACAGGTAAGACCCATAAGATCGGTGAAACCCACGAAGGTTCCGCGACTATGGACTGGATGGAACAGGAGCAGGAGAGAGGTATTACAATTACCTCCGCTGCTACCACTTGCTTCTGGAAAGATACGCGAATCAATATTATCGACACCCCCGGCCACGTTGACTTTACTGTTGAAGTTGAGCGTTCTCTCAGAGTCCTTGACGGATCCGTTACCGTGTTCTGTGCAAAGGGCGGTGTAGAACCTCAGTCTGAAACCGTATGGAGACAGGCTACCAAGTACGGTGTTCCCAGAATGGCGTATGTAAATAAGATGGACATCATGGGTGCCAACTTCTATCACGTTGTTGACATGATGAAGGAACGTCTGAAGGCAAACGCTGTTCCGATCCAGCTTCCTATCGGAGCTGAAGATAAATTTAAGGGTATTATCGACCTTATCAATATGGAGGCCGATATTTACTACGATGACCTCGGTAAGGATATGCGTGTTGAAGAGATCCCCGAGGACATGAGAGGCAAGGCGGAAGAATATCGTGCAGCAATGCTCGAATCCGTTGCCGAATGCGACGAAGAGCTCTTCGAGAAGTACATCGAAGGTGAGGAGATCACCGTTGATGAGCTGAAGGCAGCAATCCGCCGCGCAACACTTGCTAATAAGTTCGTACCCGTAGTTTGCGGTACATCTTATAAGAACAAGGGCGTTCAGAAGCTCCTTGACGCTATCATCGATTATATGCCCTCTCCTCTCGATATCCCTGCTATCAAGGGTATCAACCCCGATACAAACGAGGAAGAAGAGAGACCTGCATCCGATGAGGAGCCTTTTGCAGCTCTCGCGTTCAAGATCATGACTGACCCCTATGTAGGAAAGCTCTGCTTCTTCAGAGTTTACTCCGGTTCCATTGAGACCGGTATGACAGCCTACAACCCCGCAAAGCGTGCAAGAGAACGTTTCGGTCGTATCCTGCAGATGCATGCAAACGACAGAAAGGATATCGAAGTATGCTATTCCGGTGATATCGCCGCTGTTGTAAGTGTTAAGAACACCACAACCGGTGACACATTCTGTGACGAGAAGCATCCTATCATTCTCGAATCCATGGAATTCCCGGAACCCGTTATCCGCGTTGCGATCGAGCCCAAGACCAAGGCAGGCGAAGAAAAGATGGGTATTGCCCTCTCCAAGCTGGCAGAGGAAGACCCCACATTCAGAACCTACACCGATGAAGATACCGGTCAGACAATCATCGCCGGTATGGGTGAGCTCCATCTTGAAATTATCGTAGACAGACTTCTCCGTGAATTCAAAGTTGAGGCTAACGTAGGCCGTCCTCAGGTTGCATACAAGGAAACAATCACCAAGGCCGCATCCAGTGACCTCAAGTATGCCCGTCAGTCCGGTGGTAAGGGTCAGTACGGTCATGTTAAGATTAACATTGAGCCCAACGAGCCCGGCGCAGGATTTGCATTTGAAAATACCGTTGTGGGCGGTGCTATTCCCAAGGAATATATCCCCGCTGTTGAATCCGGTATCAAGAGCGCAATGCAGACAGGTATCCTGGCAGGCTATAATGTAGTTGACGTTAAGGTAAACCTCTACGACGGTTCTTACCACGAAGTTGACTCCTCTGAAATGGCATTCAAGATCGCAGGTTCCATGGCATTCAAGGATGCAATGGCAAAGGCTGCTCCCGTTCTCACCGAGCCTGTAATGAAGGTTGTTGTTGTAACACCTGAAGATTACATGGGTGACGTAATCGGCGGTCTCAACCAGCGCAGAGGCCAGGTTCAGTCTATGGAAAACGTATTCGGTGCATCTCAGATCACCGCATTCGTTCCCCTTTCCGAAATGTTCGGTTATGCAACAGCACTCCGTTCCGTATCTCAGGGACGTGCGCAGTACTCCATGGAGCCCGACCACTTTGCAGAGGTTCCCAAGAGCATCAGCGAAGCTGTTATCAAGACAAGAGCAAAGAACTAAGTTCTAAAAATAAACAAACAAATTAAATTTTAGGAGGATTATACTCATGGCAAAGGCACATTTCGAGCGTACCAAGCCCCATGTAAACATTGGTACAATTGGTCACGTTGACCACGGTAAGACCACCACAACAGCTGCTATCACAAAGACACTTTCTCTCAACAACGGCAACATCGAATTCCTTGCATACGACCAGATCGATAACGCTCCCGAAGAAAAGGCTCGTGGTATCACAATCAACACCAGACACGTTGAGTACGAGACAGATGCTCGTCACTACGCACACGTTGACTGCCCCGGTCACGCCGACTACGTTAAGAACATGATCACCGGTGCTGCTCAGATGGACGGCGCTATCCTCGTAGTTGCTGCTTCCGACGGTCCTATGCAGCAGACTCGTGAGCACATCCTGCTTGCTCGTCAGGTAGGCGTTCCTGCAATCGTTGTATACATGAACAAGTGCGACCTGGTTGACGACGACGAACTTCTCGACCTGGTTGAAATGGAAATCCGTGAGCTCCTCTCCGAGTACGACTTCCCCGGCGACGATATTCCGATCGTTCGTGGTTCTGCTCGTGACGCTCTCGAATCCGCAAGCACAGATTCCAGCTCTGCTGAATACGCTTCCATCCTCGAGCTGATGAAGGCTGTTGACGACTACATTCCTACTCCCGACCGTAAGGCTGACCTGCCCTTCCTGATGCCTGTTGAGGACGTATTCTCCATCACAGGTCGTGGTACAGTTGCTACAGGTAGAGTAGAACGTGGTACAGTTAAGATGGGTGACGTAGTTGAAATCGTTGGTCTGACTGACGAAAAGAAGTCCACCACCATCACAGGTGTTGAAATGTTCCGTAAGCTCCTCGACTCCGCAGAAGCTGGTGACAACGTTGGTCTGCTGCTCCGTGGTATCGACAAGAAGGCTATCGAAAGAGGACAGGTTCTCTGCAAGCCCGGCTCCATCCAGCCCCACACCAAGTTCATGGGCCAGGTTTACGTTCTGACTGAGAAGGAAGGCGGACGTCAGAAGCCCTTCTTCTCCGGTTACAGACCTCAGTTCTACTTCAGAACAACAGACGTTACCGGTACAATCTCTCTGCCTGCAGACGTTGATATGTGCCGTCCCGGCGATAACGTTGATATGAACGTTGAGCTCATCACACCTATCGCTATTGAAAAGGGTCTCCGCTTCGCTATCCGTGAAGGTGGTAGAACAGTTGGTTCCGGCGTTGTTGCTGAAATCGAAGCGTAAGTTTTTACACTAAATATAAAGCAATAAATGAATGCCACTCCTGCGGTTTAACCACCGTGGGAGTGGTTTTCACTTTGATGGGTAAGTGAGAAAATCGAAAGAACTTTCTCGCAGCGCCCGTATTCAGAATAATTATAATTATGAGTAATTCTATTGTAAAGAATAAATCCGAAAAAATCCGCAGAATCGTCGCAATCGGTATGTTTTGTGCACTGGCATATGCCTGCACCGTTGTTTTTCATTTCAAGGTCATGTTTTTGTCCTTCGACTTCAAGGATGCCGTTATGACCATCGGTGCCATGTATTTCGGCCCCCTTTCGGGATTTGCCATGGCACTCATTGTCTCATTTCTTGAGCTTGTGACCATCAGCACAACGGAATTGTACGGTTTTGTGATGAATTTGCTGTCAAGCACGGTTTTTGTGTGCGTTGGAACGGGGATTTATAAGTTCAAGCGCGATCTTGTGGGTGCTGTCGGCGGAATGTCCGCTTCCGTTGTTTTAATGACGGCGGTAATGATTGGCGCCAACATGGTCATTACTCCGTTTTATATGAACTGTACGGTGGATGAAGTGATTGCTTTGATTCCAACGCTTTTGTTCCCCTTCAATCTCACAAAGGCGGTTGTCAATGCGGCCATTGTTTTTCTTCTCTATAAACCCGTCTCGGGTGCGCTGAAATCCTCGGGTTTTCTCACGGGAAGCAAGTCAACGCATAAAAATTTTTGCTTCACCTGGAAGAATTTGGCGGTAATGCTGATTGCAGTCGGCGTGGCGGCGTTGGCGTTGGCGTTCTTCTTCACGGTTCTTGACGGAACATTGATTTTCGGGAAAGAGTAACTGCCGTCAAAATCAACATAAAGGGAAGTTAAAGTTCTCCCCGATATAAACATAATTATACTTGCTTTTTCAGACAAAAAATGATATAATATAAAAGAAAACAGCTTATCAAGAGTGGCTGAGGGACCGGCCCCATGACGCCCGGCAACCTATCCGATATTTCCTCGGACAAGGTGCTAATTCCTGACAGATGAGTTTCGGCATGACAGATACAAGAGACTGTTGCGGAATTTTTCTGTGACAGTCTTTTTTTGCAGATAAAACGATCAAATGGTATAATGGAGGAAGTATAATATGAAAAAGCTCTTTACATCCGAGTCCGTAACGGAAGGACATCCCGATAAAATCTGCGACCAGATCTCTGACCGCATCCTCGACGAAATGCTCAGACAGGACCCCATGTCCCGTGTTGCCTGCGAAACCTGCTGCACCACAGGCCTTGTCCTTGTTATGGGCGAGATCACCACAAAGGCGAATGTTGATATCCAGAGCATTGTCAGAAAGACGGTTCTTGATATCGGCTACGACAGAGCAAAGTACGGTTTTGACGGTACTACCTGCGCTGTTATCAACTCCATTGACAAGCAGTCTCCCGATATCGCCCTCGGCGTTGATAAGGCACAGGAGGCGAAAACAGGGGAAATGACCGATGCCTACGATACAGGAGCAGGCGACCAGGGCTTAATGTTCGGCTTTGCCTGCGACGAAACACCCGAGCTTATGCCCCTGCCCATCTCTCTGGCTCACAGGCTGGCAAAGAGACTGACCGAGGTACGCAAAACAGGCATTCTGCCCTACCTCAGACCCGACGGAAAGACACAGGTTACTGTTGAATACGACGAAAACGACTGCCCCAAGCGTCTGGATGCTGTTGTTGTATCCTCTCAGCATGACCCCGATGTGACACTTGAGCAGATCAGAAGCGATATTATCGAGCACGTTATTCTCAACATTGTTCCCTCGAATATGATCGACGACGAGACAAAAATCTACGTCAACCCCACAGGCCGCTTCGTTGTGGGCGGACCCATGGGTGACAGCGGTTTGACGGGCCGTAAGATCATCGTTGATACCTACGGCGGTTATTCCCGTCACGGCGGCGGCGCGTTCTCCGGTAAGGACCCCACAAAGGTGGACCGTTCCGCTTCCTATATGGCTCGCTATATTGCGAAGAATGTGGTTGCATCAGGCATTGCGAAGAAGTGCGAAGTGCAGCTTGCGTACGCAATCGGTGTGGCAAAGCCCGTTTCCGTTATGCTTGATACCTTCGGCACAGGAAAGGTTGACGATCTTGTGATTGCGGACTATATCGTTGGCAAGATCGACACACGACCTGCGGCCATCATCGAACGCTTCGGTCTCCGCCGTCCCATTTACGGCGATGTTGCGGCATACGGTCACATGGGGAGGGAAGATGTTGATGCTCCCTGGGAAAAGATCGACTTTGCCGACGACATAAAGGCAACATTCAATTATTGATTCTACCAAATCAATAATTGATTCTACCAAATCAATTCAAATAACCATGATGAAAATAAAAAATGTGCAGATTACATTGCGTGTCTGCACATTTTTGGTTTATATAGGTGTAGAGAGGTCAGATTTTTCCGTCGGCAAAGTCAGATTGCATTTTGAAGTAATCGAGAATGCCGTTTACAATGCCCTCGGCTGCCTTTGTGATACCCTTGCCGTTTGCCATCTGCTCGTATTCTTCAACGCTTGTCATAAATCCCACTTCAATAAGGGCAGCCGGGAACTTAGGATTGCGGCACATGGCGAGCATCTGGTAGGACGCCCCTCTGTTGTATCGGTTCAGCGCTTCTGCTGCGGCATTTCCCACACATTGAGCGAGAAGAAGGCCGCTGTCCATGCAGTAAAGGGAGAGAGTTCCGCGCACCCGTGTGATGTCTGTGGAATAGTTCATGGAGTTCTGGTGTATGGACACACACAGATCGGGCTCCAGCTCCTCGAGAAGAGCAACTCTGTCAAGTAATTCCACTGTGCTGTCATCTGAGCGAGTGAGGGTAACATCTGCACCGAGTGCGCTGAGCATTTTTTCTGCCTCAAGGGTGACAGCAAGGTTCACCGCCTTTTCGGAAAAACCGGACATAGCCCCTGCTGCACCTCCGTCCCATCCGCCGTGTCCGGCATCAAGGACAATACGGATTCCGCTGAGGGGTGTTTCTGCGGAGAGATCGATCTTTTTCGGATTCCGCAGTGTTACCACAGTCTCGTTTTCCTCATAGCGGAGGTCAAATCCGTAGAAATTCCGTTCATCATACAGGGAAAAGGAATACCGCACTCGGTTTGACTCGGGAAGCCGTATGACCTCACAGCCGTCGGTCAAAGGGTTTGCGGCGATCAGAGCCTCGGGTGCGGTGTCTGCGTTGATGTTGTAAAGGGTCAGAACAAATCTGCCGTCCTCAACCACACCGTAGTAGGCAGGACGATCGAGGCAATCAATGCGGATTTGGGTTTGCTCCCCCACAGAGGCGACGCTGACTGTGCCGATCTCCGTCAGTTCTGTGGGAAAATCCTCCGTCTCCTCCACGGCTTCCTCCGCCACATAGCCGCCCATGCGCAGTTGGTAGAAACCGTTTTTCTGGCTTACGATATAGTCCGTCATGCCTGCGGACTGTACGGTGTAGTCGTTGTAGTAGGAGCTGTTTTCCGTGAATTTCAGGTTGGTGTAATCCTCAAGTACCGTAACGGCGATCTTTGCCCCACTGCCGAGAAGGCGTACACGGCAACCTTCGGCGGATGCTGTATTCCCGTTTTGGGAGGCGGTGAAGGTGAGCTTTCCAAGGTCGAGAATCTGTCCGTCATCCGCGGCGGGAAGGGGAATGGTCCCTCCGTAGATCACACCCAGAAAGCCCTTCGATACCCATTTGTTCGATGGAGCATCCACCATATCGAGAGGATATTCGACGCCGTTCAGTGATGCCGTTACCGTGGAATTGTACGGTGCGGCACAGGAGACCCAGAGCTCATTGTCTGATGTAGTAATGTTGTTTGAGGGATAGGCACCGATTACGGAGAACGTGTCGAGGATGGTGCGGTTTTCCGTCCCGGCACCGTCGGTGCTTCCCGTGGAGATATTGTAATACAGAGTATGGGTGTATTCCACACCGTTTTGGACGAATGTGAAGGTGTTAGCCCCGGGGACAAGATCAACCATCAGGGAGAAATAGCCGCTTTTCGTTCTGCTTATGTTTCGCCCGTTTAATGAGAGGGGGTAGTACGGGTCGCTCATGCCGATAAGGTAGGTTTCGGGTTCAGCCATGGTGGCGCCGTCGGCAGGGGAGGTGATGGTGACACCCTGTCCGTTTGAGATAATGTCGGTGTAGATGATCTCGGTTTTGTATGCCGCAATCAGGTCGTCGGAGGCACCGTTGATGTTTCGGTTTATCTCATCGTAGCCGTAGAAAACACTACCGTGGTAGGCGCGCTCGCTTCTTGCAAACTCCACCTGCTCCGTTAGCTCACCCGAAGGCGCTTCCCAGTTTCCGTCCTCGTATTTGTAGGAGGCATGGGAGACATACAGCTTCACGTCAGAGCCGTCAAGAGCAGCGTTCCACCAGCGGAGCACCACATCATAGGGTGTGCCCGAGGAGGAAAAATCCCAGTAGATCTGGGGGGAGATGTAGTCGATATACCCACCGTCTATCCATGCGAGTGCGTCGCAGTAAAGGGAATGATATGCCTCAAAGCCCCGTGTGGCACTGCCGCCGTTTGAGCCGTTGTCGTTCTGCCATACACCGGAGGGAGCAACACCGAATACGCACTCGGGGTCGGTTTCGTGAACGGTTGTGTGGCAGAGCTTGATGATCTGATTGATGTTGTCGCGCCGCCAGTCGGCAATATTATCAAACATACTGCCGTAGAAGGCGTATTCTTCGCTGTCGTCAAAGTCAACGATGCTTCCGTTTTCGTCATATGCCGGGTAGGGGTAGAAGTAGTCGTCGAAAACCACACCGTCCACATCGTAATTTGCCACGATCTCACCAACGCCGTCTGCAATGAGCTGTCTCACCTCCGCAAGACCTGCATTGAGATACAGTTTTCCGTCAGCATAGGGCACGACCCAGTCGGGATGCTCCTTCGCAGGACTGCCATCGGGGAGGGCGGAGAGATCATTGCCCGAAACCGTTACGCGGAGGGGATTCACCCATGCGTGAACGTAAATATTCATGGAATGCGCCTTTGTTACAAGGTATTCGAGAGGGTCAAAAGGGAGTGTGCCGTCCTTTGAAATGTAGGCGGAAATGGGGAAAATCTCACTTTTGTACAGCGCATCGCAGGCAGGGCGAACCTGAAAGAATACTGTGTTGAGTTTGTTCTTTTTGCAGGTGTCGAGGATGGCATCAAGCTCAGCTTGAAGTTCTGCACCGCTTAAACCGTTTGACGAGGGATAATCTATGTTGAAAACCGATGCGATCCATACGCCGCGAACTTCGGAATCGGGATTGATGATGTTCATGGAAGGGGCAGCCTCCTCTTGCCTGAGCATTGGTGCAAGATAAACTGCAGGCAGATAATTTCCTGCACAGGAATTGAGCAGAATCGGGAGAGCAAACGATAAAATAAGGGAAAAAAGAAGGGCTTTTCTGTGGATTTTACGCATGGCTTTTCCTTTCCGAATAACGATGGCACTTATTATATTTATTTTATCATATCTTATACACATAAATCAAGCGTTCGGGAGAATATTTTATAGATGTAACAATATGTACACAGACGGGAACTGTTCCCCGGTGGAGTATATGCGTGTGTGAGATATGAAAGTACCGCAGCAGCCGTTTTTAGCGCCGTTCTTCAAAATAGGCAAACGACTATAATGCGCGGCGCATTTTCGACAGATGCCTAAAGAGTGGGCTTCGGGAAATATATGATAATAATGAATATTATTTACATGATTTTCTTGACCCGGAGGGGAAAATGCGGTATAATATATAAATGATGATAAAAGAGACAGGATTTGAGTTGTCTTTTGGAAAAACGGAGCAAGGATTTGTATGGTGGAGATAACAGGCGTTCTTCCTCATTCAAGGGCGGACAGACACGGAATAAAGGCAGGAGATATCCTCCTTGAAATCAACGGCTTTGTTATCCGTGATGTGCTGGATTATCGCTTTCGTCTGGCGGAGGAAGCGGTGGTGCTGAAGCTGCACAGAGGGGCGGAGATTCTTGAGGTTAAGATCAAAAAGAATACCTATGACGATATCGGTCTTGAGTTTGGCACCCCCCTGATGGACAAGAAGCACCGATGCGAGAACAAGTGTATCTTCTGCTTTATCGATCAAAACCCAAAAGGGATGCGCGAGACTGTTTATTTCAAGGACGACGACTCCCGTTTGTCTTTCCTCCATGGGAACTATATCACCCTGACCAACCTGAAGGATGAGGACATCGACAGGATCATCGAGATGCATATCTCCCCCGTCAATGTGTCCGTCCATACCACCAATCCCGAGCTCAGAGTCATGATGATGAAAAACAAGCGCTCAGGCGAGGTGCTTTCCTATCTTGGCAGACTGGCGGATGCAGGAACCCGACTTCGGGGACAGATCGTACTATGCCGCGGCATCAACGACGGCAGTGAGCTGGAGCGTTCCATGAAAGACCTCGCGGAGTATTATCCCGCACTTGACAGCGTTTCCGTGGTTCCTGCAGGACTGACGGCATACAGGGAAGGCCTTTATCCCCTTGAGCCGTTTACCGCCGAGGAATGTGCCGAGGTGATCCGTCAGGTTGAGAGCTTCGGCGATGAATGTGTGGAAAAATACGGAGAGCGCATTTTTTATGCCTCCGATGAATTCTATATAAAAAGCAATACTCCCCTTCCCGAGGATGAATACTACGGCGAATACGCGCAGATTGAAAACGGTGTCGGTATGCTGACCTCCTTCGGGACGGAGTTTCATGCTATGCTCCGCACCTTGTCAGATGAAGAAAAGGCGGTGGAGCGCAATGTATCCGTGGCAACGGGGGAGGCGGCATACGAGTTTATGTGCGGATTGATCGGAGAGCTGAATGCCCTGTGCCCGAATGTGAAATGCAGCGTTTACAGCATAAAAAACAACTTTTTCGGCGGCGAGGTCACGGTGACGGGGCTTCTCACGGGAAAGGATATCGCAGACGGACTTGCAGGACTGGCGCTTGGCGATACTCTGTATCTGTCCCGTACCACCCTTCGCAGCGAGGGAGATCTGTTCCTCTGCGGAATGAGCCCCGATGAGCTTTCTGCAAAACTGAACGTGCCCCTTTGCTTCACCGGGAACGACGGCGGCGAGTTTTTGCTGAAACTGTTGGGTTTGGAGTAGCGAAATTTTATAATTATTAAAAAGGTTCTCTGCGAAAGAAAGGATTTGAATATATGGGAAAACCGGTAATAGCCATAGTAGGACGTCCGAACGTGGGAAAAAGCACCCTGTTCAACAAGCTCATCGGTGAGCGCAGGGCCATCGTCGAGGATACGCCCGGCATCACCCGAGACAGGATCTACGGTGAAACGGAATGGAGAGGGAAAACCCTCATTGTAATCGACACGGGCGGTATTGAGCCGAAAACCGACGATATCATTTTGAAAAAAATGAGAGAGCAGGCGCAGATCGCTATTGACACGGCGGATGTTATCCTGTTTATGTGCGATATCCGAACGGGGCTTCTTGCAGACGACCGCGATATTGCGGTTATGCTGAAGAAAAGCGGCAAGCCCGTTGTCCCCTGCATCAACAAGGCGGACAAAATAGGCGATGTGCCTGCGGAATACTACGAATTCTATGAGCTGGGCTTCGATATTGACCCCATCGCACTTTCCTCCCTCCACGGAAGCGGAAGCGGCGACGTGCTTGATGCAGTCCTTGATGCGCTGCCCGATTTCGGCGGTGAGGATGAGGATAACGATGTCATAAGCGTGGCGCTCATCGGTAAGCCCAATGCGGGAAAATCCTCCCTTGTCAACCGACTTCTCGGTACCGACCGATGCATCGTTTCCGATATTCCCGGCACAACGCGCGACGCTATTGATACCTATCTTGAAAACGAATACGGAAAGTTCAACTTCATCGACACCGCAGGCATCAGACGGCAGAGCAGGGTTGAGGAACGTGTGGAAAAATACAGTGTTCTTCGTGCAAAAATGGCGGTGGAGCGCGCGGATGTATGCCTGATTATGGTGGATGCAAACGAGGGCGTCACCGAGCAGGACGAGAGGATCGCAGGTCTTGCCCATGAGGCAGGAAAGGCGTCCATCATCTGCATCAACAAATGGGACCTTATTGAGAAGGACAACCGCACCACAAACGAGTTCACAAAGGATGTTTATACCTCCCTGTCCTATATGCAGTATGCCCCCCTCATGTTCATTTCCGCGAAAACAGGTCAGCGTGTGGATAAGCTGTTCGAGCAGATCAAGTACGTCCACAACCAGACCTCCATGCGCGTCTCCACGGGTATGCTGAACGATGTGCTGGCGGATGCGGTGTCAAGAGTACAGCCTCCGTCCGATAAGGGCAGACGGCTGAAGATCTACTATATGACCCAAAGCTCCGTTGCGCCGCCCACCTTCGTGCTGTTCTGCAACAATGCGGAGCTGTTCCACTTCTCATATCAGAGATATATCGAAAATTGCCTCAGAACCACCTTCGGCTTCAAGGGAACGCCTATCCGTCTGGTGATCCGCCAGAAGGGTTCCGAGAACGACGAGTGATTAAAATACAACAGTATTATCAGGAGATAAGATGCTTTACTTTTTTCTCAACAACCCCGTAGGATATATGGGTCTGCTCGGCAGTTATTACAATGCGGCAGGCACACCCATTCCCCAGTGGCTCAGTATAGTAAGCCTTCTCGTTTATACCCTTGTTCCCTATATGCTCGGCAGCATCAACACCGCAGTTATCGTGTCCCATGTAATGTATAAGGACGACATACGAAAGTACGGCAGCGGCAATGCGGGATTCACCAATGTTATGCGCACATTCGGATTCAAGGCGGCGGCAATCACCTTCACAGGCGATATTTTGAAAGCCATTGTTTCCGTTATGCTCGGCTGGTGCTTCCTCGGCTATCTTTCCGCGTATATCGCTGGCTTTGCCTGCTTCATCGGGCATATTCTCCCCTGCTTCTATCAGTTCAAGGGCGGAAAAGGGGTGCTGTGTTCCATCGCCATGATCTTTGTTCTGGATATACGAATTTTCTTTGTTCTGGTTGCCCTGTTCCTTATCGCGGTTGCCATCACCAAATATATTTCCTTCGGCTCCATCCTCGGCGCCATGGTGTTCCCCATTTTGCTGAACCGCATCAACCCCACCAATCCCAGACTTTATATGATCGAGATCATTGCCGTTGCCATCGGTGTGATCGTGGTTTTCAAGCACAGAGAGAACCTGAAGCGTATCTTCAACGGTACGGAAAGCAAGTTCTCCTTCAAAAAGAGTAAGAAGCAGACCGATGAGTCTGACAATGAGGCGGAAAATGGATGAGTTGAAAACTCCCGGGAGGGAAGCCTTTGCCGAGGCGGTACAGAGAAGCGCTCGCTCGGGAAACCTTGTGAATGTGGTATTCCATGCGCCCCGAGAGGGGGAAGTGCTGAAGGTCAAGGGTGTAATAAAGGTTATCGGCGGCTCACCCGTTCTTCAGATGGAGAAGCAGTGCACCGAGGGAAGGGTCGCTCAGGAGAATATCCCTCTCGACAGTATTGCACAGACGCTTTCCCGTGAGTACACCGTGTTCCTGAAGGCTGATCTCAACGACAAAAACGGAACAGCGTCCTATATGACCTCTCAGAAAGGGAAGGAGACGGTGCTCCTGAAGGGCAAGCTGAAGGATCCCGACTACGGTGCTGCCGAAGCGGATTTCAGAGAGACCTGCACTCTCGGCAACGATAAGGTGAAGAACCATCTTCTCACAGGCGCCGAGCCTTTTCTCCGCCTTCTCGATATTACGGACAAAAACGGACGGGTCCACGATAAAAAACAGGCGAAATTCCGTCAGATCTGCCGCTTTACCGAGTATATCAAGGAAGCGGTAAGCGGACATCCGGTAAGCGGACATCCGGTAAGCGGACATCCGGTAAGCGGCAAGGGCGGCGAGATCTATGTCTGCGACCTTTGCTGCGGCAAGAGCTACCTCAGCTTTGCGGCATACTACT
>SVSU01000053.1 GCA_015064135.1 Oscillospiraceae bacterium | reverse complement strand
CGCGTTGACGAAGCGGATCATGGTTCCTGCATGGCTCTCCTCCTCCGCATCGACGGCGGCGCATCTCTCACAGGTGCAGTACCGCTGATTATCCGCATGGGAGACATCCGCTATCTTCATGTGGGGATTGTCGCGGAGCATCCGGAGTACCTCCTCCGTTACAATGCGGAGAACATCGGGGTTGGTGAGGCAAAGCTGGCCGTTGTAGCCTGTGGGCGAGCCTCTTGTGGGCAGTCGCTCCCCTTCCCAAAGGGTGTAATACTCGGGGTGCTCTTTATAATACTTTTCGGGGAGACAGAAGCATGACCCCATGGTGTGACAGAGGGACCAGTAGGGAGAACCGCCGAACTCCTCGGCGATGGGTTCCCGATGAACGTTGAGACGTCGGTGAGTACAGCACTCGGGGTGCCCCTTGTAGCCGCCGAAATCGCTTCTTCGGATGCCGAAAACGGGGTTGTCGATCTTATCAAGCCCCGTGGGAACCTCGCTTTCCCCTTCCGTAACGATCCTCTCTGTATCGTGGGTGAAACAACGGTAGGAGAGATACTTCTCCGCGAAATCGTATGCGGCATAAAGGGTTCCGCGAGGGATATTTCCGTCAAGATACAGGCTGCCATCATCGGTGGTCGTGCGGAAGCCGTCGAATTTCACATCGGGATGCGCCTCTCTTGTGCCGACGTAAATATTATGCTCGCCGCCTTCGCTTGAAACGGGCAAAGCAACACCGCAGGATGCCTCAATGATCCGTTTGATAAATTCCGCCGCTTTTCCTTCGGCAGGATGGGGCTCCGCTTTCGTTACAATGGTGAAGCGATCAATGGGGGTCTCGCAGATCGTAAGTTTTCTCATAATACTACCTCAATTCTCGGCAGAGGATGCCGTTTTTTCTCTTTTGCCTGCATTGTAGCACATTCACCGCCCGTTTGCAACCCTTTTTTGGATATTTGTCACAAATTTTCTCAAAAAAACAGAGGACGGAATTTTGCATCCGTCCCCCTTGAAGGTACTATTCTTTTTTCGGTTTCCCGTCCGATGGCGCAGTGTCCCGTCATTTCTCAAGGACAAACACAGCGCGCATTTTGGGAACGATTACTTCCCCTCCCTCAACATCCGCCGTGGAGCCGTCGTCGGGGGAGAACACCTCAGCCGCCCCACCCTTGTAAGCAACACGGGCGTCCACACGGGACTTGTTCACAAGCATATGCAATGCCTTGCCGTCACGGGTGAATTTTGCGGTGAGGACAACAGCCTCGTTGGTCGTCCTGAAGGTGTCGTCGGCAAAGTCATGGAGGAATGCGAGGATCTCGTCGATGGAGAAGGCGGAAAGCCCCTCTGTGTCAAGGTGAGCCGCGTCCTCCGCACCGATTCTCGGAAGATTGTCCGCAAACTTCACCACAACCCCTGCCTCAGCCAGCTTACGGAGGATCTCTACGCTCTCGCCGTACATGACATCCATGGCGGGAATAACAACTACCTTCACCTCGTTGCCCGAAATGACAGCCTTGCCCGTCTCGTCCAGCGCCTTTGCCGCATCACGGAGGTCGTCGCGGTCAATGAAGTAGTAGTCGTTGTTGTTCTCCGACATTTTCTCCGTCAGTGCCCATGTGGTAGCATCCACCTTGCTGGAGATTCCGTCCCACATGGCGGTGTATGTAGGCTGCGTCTTTGCCTGAACATCCTCGATGCCGTAGTAGACAAACACAGAGGTTTCGTTCATGAGTCCGTCCAGCATATAGCCGAGGCGCGCCACATATTCGTTGAACGCCTTCAGCACCTCGGGGAGATGATGATTGAAGTAGGAGTTGGTCTTTCGCACTCCGCTTAAATAGAGGAGACCCATAACCGCGGTCATGTTATTGACGGGGTCCTTGTAAAACTCCTCCTTGTTGTTGAAGGGGCAGATCTCCACCATCATGCCGCCCGACTGCTTCTTGCGCACCGCCATCTGGGCATACTTTGCCGTGGTGTACTGATAGATCTCGGGATAGCAGGTCAAAACGTCGATGCCCGGGTAGGAGGCGTTCATCAGAACTTTGATGAAATTGCCGTACTGAACAACGTGGTGGGAAATGCTCTCCTCAAGGAGATAGTGGCCCGAGAAGCCGCAGCCGTGTTCCTCGCACCACTGGGAAAGCTGTCCCGACCATGCCTCGGCTATCATGCCTGCCACGGTCTCGTAGAACTTGACTCTGGTGGGGTAGGCGCTTTCCGTCCCCTCAAAGATCAGGGGAAGATTAGGGAGAAGGCTTTCGCCGTGGTCGCGCTCGTATGCCTCGAAAAGCCCGTCGCACCAGGGAGCAATGGCGTAATTCCACACCTCGTAGGGCCGCGCTCTCCACACATGAAGGCTGGGCTCATCGGTGAACACGTTGACCGCATCACGGTATGCGTCGGGAAGCATGGCAGCGGTGGGCTCGTAGGCAACGTCGATGAATCTTCTCACTGCCGCCTTGTCCATAATGTTCAGGTTGCGGCGGAAGGAGGAAACGTTGTGCGTACTGTGGGAGCCCTCATAAGCAGGCTTTACGCAGAACACATAGAGTATCTCAACAGGCTCAAGGTCACATTCCACCCTATCCTTTGTGAAGGGTACGGGGGTCATTTTGTCGAACTGTACGAAGCTCTCGTGTCTGCCGGGGGTCTCAACGGGATATTTCGCCGCCCAGATGATCCGATCGCTCTCGTCGTCCAGATTGAACACCGCATGGGTGGGCTCATAGGCGATTCTGCGGTGCATATAGAAGCCCTTCGCCTCAAATTCGGGATGCCCCTCAAGGGAAAGCCCTCTCGCCTGACCGCTTGGGTAGCCTGCCTCGTCGTAGATCCAATAGGACAGCCCGTGATCCTTCAGCGCCTTGATGACCTTGCCGAAGTGGGCGATATTGTCGGGATTGGAGGTGAAGCCGTGCTCCTCGGGGGGATTGATGACCGCACCTGCATGGCCGCACTTTTCATAGTACGCCATGAGACCTTCAAGGTCGCCGCCCATAACGTGAGCCATCATGCAGATACCCAGCTCACGGGGGGGATTTTTGAATATATTCTTGTCAAGCATTTATGCCGTTCCTTTCGCTGTTATCTCTGTAAATAATTGGACGTCCAGACATTGTATCGGATGTCGTATTCTTCCTTGTTTTTGAGAAATTCCTCAACCGCACCTTCGTATGCCGCCCTCGCCTCCTCCGTCATGCTTCCCTTTTCGTGGGGCATACAGAAAAGCTCCACATAGCGAATACTCATTCGGCTGATGAGAAGGTGGCGCTTTTGGGCCTCGGTCTCAGCCAATTCCTCTGCTCGGTCAAAGAGGGCGTTTACCTCGCCGATTCTCTCCTTCAAGCCGTCAAGGTAGGTCTCGCCGGGGTAGACGGGCTGATACGCCTCGGGATTGTAGTGACTGGCGATATGGTCCCAGATTCTCGGTGTCTCGCAGGAGAAGCAGCATGCCATATCCGCCTCCGCCCAGCAGCCCATTTCACACTCTGCCGTCAGCTCATGCTCCATGTCTATGTAACGGCGGATACTCTCCCATCCCTTGCCGTAGTATGCGCGAAGGAATTCATTGATGTGGGTGTCATACTCCTCCTCGCTCATGTAGGGATTCCACAAAAGCTTGCCGAGGAGGTATGCCTTCAGCACGGGATAAACACCGCCGCCGCTGCCTGCATTGCACTCTGACAGAACATGGATAACATGGCAGTCGGCGAAAAATCTCGCGTTCTCGCGGAGGGAATGAAGATTCGGGAAGGGGGCGTTGTAGCACCGCCAGTTTGTTACATAGTCCCAGATGGAGATATTGCTCGCCATCTTCTGCCATGCAAGAAGCTCGGGGCCGAAGGTCTTTGCATTGGTCTCGCAATGGGGATCGTCAAGTGCATGGCGGAAGCAGGCTTCAATGGTGCAGTAGCGCACGAGAATGGAGGGATGTGCCTTTGTCAGCTTCGGGGGCTTTCTTGTGTACTGATACGCGAAGGTTCGGATGAGCACGTCGGGAAACTCCTTTTCAACCTCCTCTGCCACAGCATTGAGGAAGCGGATGAGCGTACCAGAGGGCGCCCCCTCCTCCTCATAGACCGCCCGACACTTCTCGCACATACAATAGCATCGGTTGTCCGCATGGGAGACCTCCACAACTCGCTGACCGGGATGCTCTCTCAGCCATTTCAGCACGTTTTCCGTTACAATGCGCACCACATCGGGGTTGGTGAGGCAGAGCTGACCGTGCTCGCCATTAGGGTCGCCGCTTGTGGGGTAATGTCTGCCGTCGCGGTATGAATAATACTCGGGATGCTCCTTGAAATACACGGAAGGCGGACAAAGTGCATCAAATGTGTGGCATCCGCCCGTGATCCCCACCGTTCCCCCATGCTCCTCGCCCACGGGCATACAGTCGTTCAGCCTGCAGTGGGCGGAAAACTCACCCGAGGCGAGATGAGAAGCGCAGGTGGTGCGGCGAACTTCAAAGACAGGGTTGTCAATAATGTCAACATCACAGGGAATCGCTGTTTTCCCCTCTGTTGGGACTACCTCGCAGTCATCGGCGAAATAGCGATATCCGAGATACCGTTCCGCGAAGGAGTATGCAGCATACAGGGTGCCGCGCGGTATGTTTCCGTCAAGATACAGGCTTCCGTTTTGTGCTGTAATGCGATATCCGTCCCACTTTACATCATCCGATGCAGAACGGGTGCCGACGAAGATACCGTGCTCCGCCCTCTCGGCAATGGGGAGGGTCACACCGCAGGAAGCGTCCACAACGCGCTGCAGAAAAACGGCGGCAGTTTTCAGCGCAGGAGCAGGATTTTCGGGCAGAACAAGGCTGAATTCCGAAATATCCGCACCGCAGATGGTTAATTCCTTCATTTCACATTCCCTCTCTTTCAACAACAGGAGTTTTCCCGTTTTACTTCATCAATGACTGAAGGGCATCGCGGATGATGTCCTCAAGGGATGCCGCAGGATCCGCGTTTTTCAGGGATGCGGCAATCTCCGAGCGAGAATAGCCGAGAACCGCCAGCGCATCTCTCGCATCCGCCAGCTTTGAGGACTGACCTTGCGCCGCCTTTACCTGTGGGATATCCTCATCCGCACCCGTGGAGGAGGCAAACTGCGGGAATGCCTTCGCCATCTTATCCTTCAGCTCCAGCACCACCCTTGCTGCCGTCTTCCCTCCCACACCGGGGGCGCGGGATATTGCCTTCGCATCCTCTGCCGCCACAGCCGCCGCCAGCTTCGAGGGGGTGAGGAGGGAGAGGATGGACATACCTGCCTTCGGACCGATGCCGCTTACGCTGATGAGGAGGCGGAACATATCCAGCTCCTCTTTTGTGTAAAAGCCGAACAGCTCCACATTGTCCTCCCTCACCGCCATGTGGGTGTAAAGCCGCACCGTCTCCCCCTCAAGCTCGCTCCCGTCGGGGGCAAATTTCGGAGAGGGGAGCTTTGCGATGGTGTTCGCCGTCACGGTGGTTTTGTAGCCCACACCGCCGCACTCGATGACCACGGTGCAGGTGAGGGGGTCACATTCAAATAATTTTCCGTATAAGGTGTGAATCATATTAACGTAATTCCTTTCCAAAGGCTTGACGGGTTCACATACCGCCGACCTAAAAGCCTTGTCTTGAAAGATATTTTATTCCGCTTTTGCTCTGCGGCGCTTCATAGCCTCGTCAAGAGCCCATATTCCGGCAAACACCGCAATACCTGCCACGGAGATGGCAAGGCCGAGGGTAACCGCTTTGGGGCGATACACCATGCGGATCTCATGCTCACCCACGGGGCAGTCGAAGGCAAGAAGGGTGCCGTCAAGGACAGCCATGGTCTCGCACCTCTCGCCGTCGGCGTAGATCCTCCAGCCCTCGTCGTAGGGGATGGTGGTGAATACCACGCTGTCCGCATCCCGAACCGTGATGGTGCCGTAGATCTCGTCGTCGGAGTCGCTGTATGCCGCCATATTGCCCTCGTGGAGCTGTGCCATGGCGCGGTGGAATGCGTCCTCGTCGAAATACCAGAAGAAGCGGCAGTCGTTTGAGATATAGAGGTTTTTGTCCTCCAGTTCAAGGGTTATCTCAAGCACCTCGCCCACCTCAAAGCTGCCAAGCTCAAGAATGGCATGGGTTTCGTTCTCGAAATAGGAGCCGAGGCTCTGTCCGTTCAGCTTCAGCGTTACCTCACGGGGGTATTCGCTGGGGAAGTAGAGGTAGAGAGGCTTGTCGCTCTCCACGGTCAGTGTGTAGGTCAGCTGAGGATTGGTGCTGTTTGAAACCTCATAGCCCGTATGACCCACAACGTGCTTTATCTTCACGCCCGAGTAGGACATCTCCTCCGTGGTATTCTTGATGAACACCTCCGTTTTCTCCCCCGTCATGGCGGTGAGCACATCGTTCATGTATTCAAAGGGAGCGATGTAATCCTCGTCCACCATAGCCTCGGGGTTGTCGGGGTCGGGGACGGGTGGCAGGTCGTAGTCGAGGATGTCGTCACCTACCTCGTAAGCAATGGAGAGGGCGTAAGGGTTGCGGTAAATATCCAGATGATCCTCCGTTGACCTCTCCCATTCGTACATATCGTGGATATAGTCCATTACATCTTTTCTGGCACTTTCGTCGGCGATGACATATTTGATGCCGAACAGCGCGTCCGTCACGGGGTTGGCGCCGATGTACATGGACCAGTGGGATTTTGACGTATAGCCGAACTGCTTCAGCAGCTTGACCACCTTTGCGTTCAGGGTGGAGGTGGAGTTGGAGAGACCGTTCAGGTCTACGGCAAAGTTGTCGTTTTTCTTTCGGTGAACCAGCTTTTCCGCACGGTAGAAGCTATCGTCCTCGATGGTGTCCACCGCCCTTGAATATTCGTCCACCATTTCACGGTAGGATTTTCTCGTGGTGAAGGACACGTCCTCGTCAAGAGCATACACCATAACCACGCCGTTGAGCACCATCTCACAGCACACCACAATGGAAAGGATGACCTCGCCCACACGCTTTCCGTTCCCCTTGACCCAGGGAACGAGGGCGGCATAAATGGCAAGGAAGCCGAGGCTCGCCCAGACTGCCTTGAAATCGGGAAGATGCTCATACTCGAATTTCTGGAGAATAAGGAGGAGCACCGCCCAAAGACCTGCGGAGAAGGCGGCTTTCTTCACGCCAACGCTCTTTAAGTGGGCCAGGGCGTCCACCGTCAGCACGATGGCGAAGAAAACGAACATATAGGCATAACGGGTATTGAGCCAGTTGGGGCGCTGACCGCCGTGCCAGATGAAGTCAAACTGATTGAGGTTGAAGCTGACGATAAACACGAGAAGGAGGAGCATATACCCCAGTTTCTTCCGCTTCGGGAAATCCGAATTGAAGAAATACAGCGGCAGAAGGATGGGCATGAGCATACCGCAGTAAATAAAGGGCATTCCCTCGGGCCGAACGGTGTCGTAGGAGCCGAAGAAGGTCTTTGTGAGGATATCGAGGAAATCGAATATCTGCGCCCAGTCCTTTGTGTGCTCGGAAAACTCCATTTTACCGAAGGAGAGGGAGTAATATGTGGGCAGAATGATGATGGCGGAAACCGCAAGGGCGATAACCGAGAAGATGCCCACTCTCACAAGTGCACGGGGGAAATGGAAGGAGTGACCCATGGGGTTTCGCTCCTCCTCGCTCAGCATGAAATAGCGGAGGAAGAAGTAGATGAACACAAAAATACAGCTCATGTAGCCGATATAGAAGTTGGACATGACGCAGTATATGAGGGAGAGGGTGAACATACGGTACCTGCCCTCCTTGATGATGGCATCAACGCCCAGAACAAGGAGAGGAAGCGCGATCAGGTTGTCCGTCCACATAAGGTTGTGCTGCATGACGACCGCATATGCCGAGAGGGAGTACATAAGGGAGAACATCACCGTGGCAAAGGGGCTCAGTCTCCGTGTTTTCTCAAGGAAATAGCCGAAGGTGAGTGCGCAGAAGCCGCATTTCAGCACCATAATGGCATAAATAGCCTCGGTCATCATCTCCTTGGGGAACAGTGCCACAAGGAGGGAGAAGGGGCTCGAGAGATAGTAGGCAAAAATGCCCATGAACTCGCCGCCCAGGTTTCTCTCGAAGGCATAAAGGATGCTGTCACCCTCGGTGAGGATGTTTCTGAGTTTTTCAAAATAATAAACGTACTGTGCGTTCAGATCAAGGACAAGCACCGCGTTCTCCCCGAAGGGCCACACCTTCAGGCACGCATAGAGCAGGAACATGATGCAGGCGGAGACGGCAAAGCATATGCCCACCACCGACCAACGTACACGCTTTTTTGCACCCTCCTCGGGGGACAAAAGCTGGGCACCGCCGCCTGAAATTTCTTTATCCATATTCATATCCTTTTTTCCGAGGCAGGCTCACCCACCTCATTTTCCTCCCCTGGAATAATTTTTTTAATAGCCTTTTCAAGCTTTTCCCGCGGCAGGGTCATGTCCCGTCCGCAGCCCATGCAAACGATTCGGATATCGCTGCCCGTGCGCATGACGGTAAACCGCTTTTCGCCGCAGGGATGGTTTTTCTTCAGTTCAAGTATATCGCCAACGTTAAATCTCGGGATAACCATGTCATAGCCCCTCCGATTTACAGCTCAATAAGTTCCTTCGGACACTCGGTCAGATTCCGCTTGCCGCCCGGGGTGATGAACACCATATCCTCGATTCGGCAGCCGTACTTCCCTTCAAGGTAAATGCCGGGCTCAACGGTAATAAGCTGACCTGCCGCCAGCACCGCATCTCCCGAACGGAAGGAAAGGTTGGGGGATTCGTGGATCATAAGACCGACACCGTGGCCGAGGCCGTGACCGAAGCAGCCGGCGTATCCGGCGTTGTCGATAATATCCCTTGCCACCTTGTCCATGTCGGCGTTCCGTACACCTTCGGTGATGGCATCAAGGGCGGCAAGCTGTGCTTCAAGGACGGTGTTGTAGAGCCGCTTCTCCTCCGCATCCGCCTTGCCGATGACCACGGTTCTTGTCATATCGGAGTGATACCCCTTCACCATAGCACCGTAGTCCATGGTAAGGAAGCCCTTCTCCAGCTTCACGGGACGAGGTACGCCGTGGGGTCTTGCGGAAGCGGTGCCCGACACGCACACGGTATCAAAGGAAGGCTTGTCACTGCCATGCTTCTTCATAAAGTATTCAAGCTCGGCTGCCACCTCGATCTCGGTCATGTCGTATGTGATGGTTTTTAATATATGCTCGAAAGCGGCCTCGGCGATGCGCTGTGCCGCGGTGATATACTCCACCTCTTCCTCTGACTTGAAGGCGCGGATCCCGGTGAATGTACCTCCCATTGGAACATACTCCGCGGAGTGCTCCTTCAGCGCGTCACGGAATCTTTCAAACTCGGAGCAGGTCAGGGATTCATCCTCATAGCCGATGACACGGATGCCCATTTCTCCCACGACCTCGCTGATCTTCGGCTGACCGGGGAGGCACACGGTACAAAACTCGGGATCCGCCTCCGCCTTTGCCGCCTCGATATAGCGGAAATCGGCAAAAACGTAGGTGGTCTCCTTTGTGATAAACAAGCACCCGTCGGGGTTATCGAAGCCGCACATATAAAGATGGTTTTCGGGGGAGTTGACGTAGATGGCATCAAGCCCCAGCTCGGCCATTTTCGCTCTCAGCTTTTTGTATCGGTTCTGCATGGCAATGCTCATTGTATTTACCTCATTTCGTTGCATTTATGTTGGAGAATCAGAAAACGGGGTGTGTTTTCCGATATTTTCTGATGTAGGGGATCTCAAGGAGCCGTTTAAAGCGGACAAAGAGGGTACGCTTATCCTTGATGGGGGGGACGATGATGGAATAAAGCCCCGCGGATTTTGCCGCCGCCGCATCGGTGAGAAGCTGGTCTCCGAGGAAAGCGGTATTATGGGGTTCGGCGCCCATATCCGCCATAGCCTGCTTTAATTTTTTCGTGAAGGGCTTCCCTGCCTTGGCGTATGCCACATACTCAAGCTCCTTATTGAAGCCGTCCACCCGTTCCTTATCGTTATTTGAGACAAAGCCCACGGTGATGCCGCTTTTATAGAGGATAAAGAGCCACTGGGAGAGCTGTTCGGTGGGCATGGGGTCGTCATAGGTGACGAGGGTATTGTCGATATCGCAGAGGAGGTAACGGACGCCGAGGGAGGCGAGCAGTTTCGGGGTCACGTCGCGGTAACAGTTGCAGATCCTGTCGGGGACAAGGTATTTCTCAAATATCAATGTTGTTTTCCTCGATTTTTATATTGATTTTCGGTGAATGTATATAGTTTACCCAGTTTATTGTACTATCAAAAGTATAGCAGTTTTTGGGGGTGTTGTCAATGGATATTGGAAATTTAACACAGGGGGGTGGGGGTATATCGTTGGTGTCGGTTACGGGCATATGGCGAGTGTTAGGCTTTAGTTTGTTATATCGTTTCTTTATATTACAGTGATATAGCGAACGAACAGCGTTTCCGACCTTTTTCTTTTGATTCGCCAAAAGAATAAAGGCGACGCTGAGCTTCGCTCAGCTGGGCCAAAAAGAAAACTCGACTTAGAAAAGGGGTTGCACCCCTTCTCTAAGTACTCAACCCTGCCGGGGATGTGCAGCTTTGATTGTTAAAGAAGCTGCCAAATGAGGCTGGGTGCAGAGCACTTCTTTTTCATTGGCGCGGTCGCGATTAGGGGTGTAGGCGTAACTTAAAGTACAGGCTGTTAAAAATGCCTTTCTCTGTTTATTTTAGTAAGAGAGGGCTTAAATCCATTCGTCTCCCTCTTAAAAAAACGATTGATTTAGTTTTAACTCTACTAAACCCAAACTAAAGCAAAAATTTCGTCTACACCCATAATCGCGACAGCGCCATTAAAAGAAGTAATTCAGGCAAAAAGAATGCATGGTACGTTCGGCAAAAACCAAAACTGCAGCAGCCATCCTAAGATGGCGGACCCTTGAGGTAGGATATTTAAGGGAGGACCCCTCCTCCCTTAAATGGACTTTTCTTTTTGACAAGAACTTTTTCTTTTGTCCACCCAAAAGAAAAAGTTCGAGAAACGCTGTTCGTTCGCTATATGTCTGTGAATACAGCAACGATTTATAAACAAAAGCCTCACACTCGCCATATGCCCGTAACCCACATCAACAATATTCCCCCTATCCCCTCTCCCCCTCCCCCAAAGAAAAAACAAAATCCTCCCCTAACCCTTGACATCACTTATATTTAATGGTAAAATAATTTAAGTTGGGTTTTCGTACCCAATACTCCAACATCAAAATGAGGTATAATCATGATATACATTCCGGAAAACTATAAGCCGAAGCTGTCGGTCTATGAAACGCAGCGCGCCATTGATTTCATCAAACGCACCTTCCAGACCAATCTGGCGTATGAGCTGAATCTGCGCCGTGTGTCCGCCCCCCTGTTTGTTGCTGAGAATTCCGGATTGAACGATAATCTCAACGGCTACGAGCGCCCCGTTTCCTTCGATATCCCGGCAGTGGGCGCCAATGTGCAGGTCGTCCACTCCCTCGCAAAGTGGAAGCGACTCGCCCTCAAGCGCTACGACTTCTATGTGGGCAAGGGCCTCTACACCGACATGAATGCCATTCGCCGCGATGAGGACACAGACAACCTCCACTCCGTCTACGTTGACCAGTGGGACTGGGAAAAGGTCATCGACCGCGAAATGCGCACCGAGGAATACCTGAAAATGACGGTTAAGGGGATCGTCCGCGCTATCTACGACACAAACGAGGTGCTGAAGCGCGAGTTTCCTGCCCTTTCCTGCAATATCAGCCGCGATGTGACCTTCGTTACCACACAGGAGCTGGAGGATCTCTACCCCACTCTCACCGGCAAAGAACGGGAGCACGCTTTCGTAAAGGAGCATCCCACCACCTTCCTTATGAAGATCGGCGGAAAGCTGAAATCGGGCAAGCCCCACGACGGCCGCGCCCCCGACTACGACGACTGGGAGCTGAACGGCGACCTGATTCTGTGGAACGACGTCCTCGGCTCCTCCATCGAACTCTCCTCCATGGGTATCCGCGTTGATGCGGAATCTCTGGACCGTCAGCTCAAGGAAGCAGGCTGCGACGACAGACGTGAGCTTCCCTTCCACAAAATGCTTCTCAATGACGAACTTCCCCTCACAATGGGCGGCGGTATCGGTCAGTCAAGACTCTGTATGCTGATGATGCAGACCGCACACATCGGCGAGGTGCAGGTTTCCATTTGGGATCCCGAAACCGTTGCCGCCTGCGACAAAGCGGGAATCATGCTTCTGTAAGAATCTGCTGAAAATTCAATTATATATAAGGAGGAACGGATGGATTACATGAATACGGATGAATTCGATTTTGAGAATCGGATCATGACCCCCGGCTACACGGCTGAGGACAGGGACAACGAAAACAACCTCCGTCCGCACTCCCTTGACGAGTACATCGGTCAGGAAAAGGCGAAGGAAATGCTGAAAATCTACATCGATGCGGCAAAACTTCGCGGTGACTGTCTTGACCATGTGCTGCTCTACGGCCCTCCCGGCCTCGGAAAAACCACTCTTTCCGCTATTATCTCAACGGAAATGGGTGTGAATTTTCACGTCACATCGGGTCCTGCCATCGAAAAGCAGGGGGACCTTGTGGCGCTCCTTACCAACCTCGGAGAAGGCGATGTGCTCTTTATCGACGAGATCCACCGCCTGTCCCGTTCATTTGAGGAGATACTTTACCCTGCAATGGAGGACTACCGCATCGACCTGATTATCGGAAAGGGTCCCTCGGCGCGAAGCCTTCCCCTCAGTCTCAACCACTTCACGCTCATCGGTGCAACGACCCGTGCAGGTCAGCTTACCACCCCCCTTCGCGACCGTTTCGGCGTCCTTCTGAAGCTGGAGCTTTACACTCCCGAGGAGCTTTCCACCATCGTGCGCCGCAGTGCGTCCATTCTGGATGTACCCATTACCGAGGACGGTGCGCTGGAGATCGCCTCCCGTTCAAGGGGAACGCCGCGAATCGCAAACAGGCTGCTTAAACGTGTTCGCGACTTCGCTCAGGTGAAGGGCAACGGACGCATCGACCTGAAAATCGCGCAGGATGCCCTCGCCATGCTTGACATCGACGAGCTGGGGCTTGACAACACGGACAGGCGAATGCTTGAGACCATCATCCGCTTCTACAACGGCGGCCCCGTTGGGCTTGAGACCCTTTCCGCCACCATCGGCGAGGAAGCGGTCACACTGGAAGACGTGTACGAGCCATACCTTCTGCAGCTCGGATTCCTCAGCCGCACACCGCGCGGTCGAATGGTGACACGGCTGGGCTACGAGCATCTTGGGCTCCCCTACCGTGAAGTTACAAAAAAAGCGGAAGAACCGAACGGACAAATCGGCATCGAGGAATCCGTTGAATAAACAGAAATACCACGGTTTCAAACCGTGGAAAGAAATAAAAAAGGAGAATATGACATGGCAGCAGACGTAAAGGAACTGATTGAAAAGGTAATGGACAAACTGGAAGAAAAGGGCATTACACTGGAAAAGTTCACGGCAGATCCCGTAAAGATCCTGGAGGACATCCTGGGTGTTGACCTTCCCGATGACAAGATCGATGCCATCATCGACGGCGTTAAGCTGAAGCTCGGCGCAGACAAGGCAAAGGGTGTGATGGATGCCCTCGGCGGTCTGTTCGGCAAGAAGTAAGAATCACAAAAAGCCCTACGCTGCGGCAAACTGCTGCGGTGAGGGCTTTCTCTTTCGCCTTAGGCAAAAAAACAGAGACGGTAGTGAAATACTGTCTCTGTTCTTGGTTTATTTGATTACACTCGACCCTGTCAAATCTCGAATTAAACCTCGGAGAATTTTCCGCAAGGGAAATTCTCGTCAGTGCGGCAGAGCAAAAACGACTCAGTTTCTCTTTATCCGCCCCCTCGCTTTCCGCGAACCTCGGAGAATTTTCCGCAAGGGAAATTCTCGCCAGTGCGGCAGATCGGAAACGATTCAGTTTCTCTTTATCCGCCCCCTCGCTTTCCGCGAACCTCGGAGAATTTTCCGCAAGGGAAATTCTCGTCAGTGCGGCAGAGCAGAAACGACTCAGTTTCTCTTTATCCGCACTCTCGCTTTCCGCGAACCTCGGAGAATTTTCCGCAAGGGAAATTCTCGTCAGTGCGGCAGATCGGAAACGATTCAGTTTCTCTTTATCCGCACGTATTAGTCAGAGATATAGGGCAGCAGAGCAACGTGGCGGGCACGCTTGATAGCTGTTGTAAGCTGTCTCTGGTGCTTAGCGCAGGTGCCGGAGATACGTCTGGGAAGGATCTTCGCTCTTTCGGAAACGAACTTTCTCAGTCTTACGGTATCCTTATAGTCGATCTCGTCGATCTTGTCTGCACAGAATGCACAAACCTTTTTTCTTCTGCCTCTGTTGGTGGGTCTTGCCTGTCTGGGAGCAGATTCTGTTCTCTCAGCAGGAGCAGCTGCTGTTTCTTCAGCAACAACTTCAGT
>SVSU01000052.1 GCA_015064135.1 Oscillospiraceae bacterium | reverse complement strand
GTCCTCGTCGGATGCGAAGTCCTCCGCACCTGCTTCAAGGGCGGTCTCCATGAGTGCGTCCTCGTCAGCCTTTTCGTTGTCCTCGCGGGTCAGGATGATGATACCCTTGTCCTCGAACATATAGGATACGCAGCCCGATGCACCTAAGTTTCCGCCGTACTTGTCGAAGTAGTGGCGCACGTCGGATGCGGTACGGTTGCGGCTGTCGGTGGCAGTTTCAACAATGACCGCGACGCCGCTGGGGCCGTAGCCTTCGTAGGTGATCTCCTCGTACTGTACGCTGTCTGCACCCATCGCCTTCTTGATGGCGCGGTCGATGTTGTCGTTGGGAACGTTCAGAGACTTCGCCTTGGCGATGAGATCCTTCAGCTTGCCGTTGACAGCAGGGTCTCCGCCGCCGTTTCTTACGCAGATCTGGATCTCCTTGCCGATTTTGGTGAAGATCTTCGCCTTCTGCGCGTCGGTCTTTTCTTTCTTGTTCTTGATATTATTCCATTTGCTGTGTCCTGACATGGTTAACCTCTATGTTAATTATAAATTTTTCGGTTGGGATTATAAAAAATGTGCGGAGTCGGTTGTTGGAGTGTCGGGCGATTCGGGAATCACCCTTCCGGGTTTGTGCCGGCATCCGCTGAAATTGCGCTTGGTTTGCCCGTGGCGGCTTCCCCATCAAATCTTTTCGGGGGTTTTCATGCAGATGAGGTGGAGTGCTGTACCGAGTACGGTTTTTGTCGCCGATGTGAGACGGACTCTCATGGCACGGACCGCCTCGTCCTCTGCGTTCATGATTGGGCAGTTGCAATAGAATCGGTTGAAGGCTGTGCAGACATCAATGATATATCTCGTGATGTCGCTGGGCTCGTATTCCGCTATCGCCTGCTGTACCCGCTCGGGGAATTTCGCAAGGGTCTTGAGCAGCGCCGCCTCGTCCTCGTGGGTCACGGTGTCGGCGGATGCGCCCATGCCTGCTTCCTTTGCCTTTGCCACGATGGAACAGCATCTCGCGTAGGTGTACTGCGCGTAGGGGCCCGTGTTGCCTTCAAAACTGAGGGCGGATTCAAGAGTGAAGTTGATATCCTTGATTCGGGAGTTGAACAGATAGTTGAACACGATGGCGCCGACGCCTACCGCTTCCGCTGTCTCCTCTTTGTTCTCCAGATTCGGGTTCTTCTCGTTCATAATCTCCGTCACCTTCTCGATGGACTGACGGAACAGATCCTTCAAAAGCACCACATTGCCCGTTCTGGTCGCCAGCTTTGCGCCGCCGATGGAAACCGTGCCGTAGGGTACATGAACCAGCTTATCGCTCCAGTCGTAGCCCATCAGCTCCACTACCTTGAACCACTGTGCGAAGTGGAGGCTCTGTGCGGAGGATGTAACATAGATCGCCTTTTCAAAATCGTAGGTGTTCTTTCTGTAAACCGCCGCCGCAATGTCGCGGGTAGGGTACAGTGTAGTGCCGTCCTTCTTCAGAATGAGACAGGGGGGCATATTGTAATCGGACAGATCCACGATGGATGCGCCTTCGTCAATCCTGAGAAGCCCGAGCGCACGGAGCTTTTCGACCTGTGCGGGCATTTTATCGGTGTAGAAGGACTCACCCTTGAAGGAATCGAAGGTCACGCCGAGGAGGTCGCAGGTCTTCCGGCATTCCTCAAAGGAGACATCGACGAACCACTTCCAGAGCGCGAGATTTTCCTCGTCCCCCTCTTCGAGCTTGCGGAATTCGGCTCTCGCCTCGTCCTTCAGCGCGTCGTTATCCTCGCATTCGTTGTTGTAGCGGACGTACAGTTTGACAAGCTCGTCCACGCCGCCCTTCTCGATGGTCTCGCGGTCGCCCCATTTCTTATAAGCGGCGATCTGCTTGCCGAACTGTGTGCCCCAGTCACCGAGATAGTTGATGCCCACGCATTTGTAACCGGCGAATTCATGGAGAAGCTTGAGGGAGTGACCGATGACGGTGGTGCCGAGATGACCGATGTGGAAGGGCTTCATGAGGTTGGGGGAACAATAGTCGAGAACCACGGTCTTCCCTTCTCCTTCATTGGTGGAGCCGTACTTTTCACCCTTCTCCTCGATGGCGAGAAGGACATTTTTCGTGAGATACCCCTTCGATACCTTGAAGTTGATGTACGCGCCCGCTGTTGTCACGGACTCAAACTCCCCTCCCGTGAGCTTTTCCGCAAGTGCGGCGGCAATCATGGGGGGAGCCTTGCGCATTGCCTTGCTCAGACGGAAACAGGGGAAGGCAATGTCGCCCATGGCGGCATCCGGGGGATACTCAAGAAGACCGGCGATCTCCTCTGCGGTCAGTGCGGCATCGGGAGAGAGCTCAGCGATGGCATTCGCCAGTTTTTCTGCGGTTATTTTCTTAAAATTCAGCATTTTCTGTCACCAAACTATATTTTTTGTTCTGTATTTATATAGCAACACGGGGAGATTTCCCAAAAAATCCCCCTCATGTGTTATTACTTTCCGTTGTGCTCGTCAAGAATCGCGTGGATCTTGTTCACGGGGTTCAGCAGGGTGCTGATGGACTTGTCCTGGTTCAGTGTGTCAACCATCAGCGCAACATACTTGCACAGGTCAACCTCGCAGTACCATTCCTTGTCAAGAAGTCCGTCGGGATGGTAGATCAGGTTGGTGGTGAAGCAGCGGTCGAACATTCCTTCCTCGTATGCCTTGTCGAACACCTCAAGTCCGCTTGTGAACAGACCGAATGTGACAAACAGGAAGATCCGCTTCGCACCCTTCGCCTTGAGCTGTCTGCAAACGTCGAAAATGGAGTCGCCGGAGGCTATCATGTCGTCGATGACGATTACGTCCTTCCCCTTTACGCTCTTGCCGAGATATTCGTGTGCCTCAATGGGGTTCTTGCCGTTCACTACCACGGCGTAATTTCTTCTCTTGTAGAACATACCCAGATCCAGACCCAGAACGGATGCATAGTACATGGTACGGGAGATGGCGCCCTCGTCGGGGGAGATGATCATAATATCGTCATGGTTCAGGGAAATATCGGGAATGGCTCTCACCAGTGCCTTGATCATCTGGTATGTAGGTCTTACATTGTCGAATCCCGTCAGGGGGATGGCATTGGAAACTCTGGCATCGTGAGCGTCAAAGGTGATGATGTTGGATACCCCCATATTCACCAGCTCCTGCAAAGCGATGGCGCAGTCGAGGGACTCACGGGATGTTCTCTTGTGCTGTCTGCCTTCGTAGAGCATGGGCATGATTACGGTGATGCGGCGCGCCTTACCTGCAATGGCGGCGATAACGCGCTTCAGGTCCTGATAGTGATCGTCGGGACTCATGGGAACTTCCCTTCCGTACATACGGTAGGTTACGCCATAGTTGAAGCAGTCGGAAATAATATATACATCGTGTCCGCGGAGAGAGGTATGGAGCATACCCTTGCCCTCACCGGAGCCGAATCTGGGAGTCTCCACAGGTGTGATAAAGGTGTTTTCGCTGGCTCTCCAGTCCCTGAGATAGTAGTCCACCTGATTCACAAACTTATCACAGCCGCGCATTCCGATAACGCTGAGCTCTCCGTACAATGTGTCACTCATTTTGCCATACTCCTTTTCGTATATCTGATTAAAACGAAATCAAAAAATCATTCTTTATGAAGGTTATCTTCCTGAAGACGCATGGAATCATTATTATTATACCATATTTTTTCTGTTAAATAAACATCTTTCGATCATTTTTTACATCGTCACATCTCACATAATAATCACATTAACACAACCCGTCAGGATGCACTTTGCACAACAGGTCAAAATCGTTCAATACCACTTCTGTTTTGTCCCCTCCTCGAAGGAGAGATCACAGACCGATGAACACCGACGCCACCCTGAAGTAAAGAAGGAGAGCGAGGGCATCCACCACTGTGGTGATGAAGGGGCTCGCCATAATGGCAGGGTCAAGACCGATGCGCTTGGCGCCCATGGGGAGAACGCCGCCCACGATTTTCGCAACGGGGACGAGGATGAGCACCGTAAGGGAAACCACCAACGCTATGGAAACGGAAACCCGGTCGATGACCAGCATTTTCGCAAAATTCACCACGGCAAGGGTCACGCCGCAGATCAGCGCCACGCGAAGCTCCTTCCAGATAATGCGGAAGATGTCCCTCATGCGCACCTCGTCAAGAGAAAGGGCACGAATGATGGAGACGGAGACCTGTCCGCCCGCATTACCGCCCGTGTTCATGAGCATGGGCACAAATGCCATAAGGAGCGCGTTTGCCGCGAGAGCATCCTCGAAATACTGGAGGATCTCGCTGGTGACGATGGAGGTAAGCATAAGGATGATGAGCCATGGAATCCTCGCGCGGAAGGTCTCAAAGACGCCCGTTCGGAGATAGGGCTTGTCCGTCGGGGTGATCGCCGCCATTTTCTCGATATCCTCGGTGCTTTCCTCCTCGATGACATCCATGGC
Source organism: Oscillospiraceae bacterium (assembly GCA_015064135.1). GTDB lineage: Bacteria > Bacillota > Clostridia > Oscillospirales > CAG-272 > UMGS1696. The sequence continues at coordinate 10,086 of SVSU01000052.1, read as the reverse complement.
GTCGTCGTAGGTGACAATGCCCACAAGTCGGTTTTCGCGGTCAACCACGGGGAGTGCCATGAAGCCGTATTTTTTGATCTGCTTTGCCACGTCCTCCCTGTCGTCATACACGTTGGCGGAGATGACATCCTCCTCCATGAGGTCTCCCACCACGGCATCCTCGATATCGGTGGTGAGCAGGGTCTTGACGCTGAGCACGCCGATGAGATGCCGCCTTGCATCGGTGACATAGCAGTCGTAAATGGTCTCTTTATCCACGCCCGAACGGCGGATGTTTTTGAACACGTCCTCCTCGGTCATGGTCTCCTTCAGCTCCACAAACTCCGTGGTCATGATGGTGCCGGCACTGTTTTTCGGATAGCGGAGAATGCGGTTGATCTGCTGTCTTACGTCCGAAGGAGAGGTGGCGATGATTCGCTTCACCACGTTGGCAGGCATCTCCTCGATGATGTCAACGGTATCGTCAAGGAACAGATTCTCGAACACCTCGGTAAGCTCATTGTCGCTGAAGCTGTTGATAAGGGTCTCCTGCACCTCGGGGTCCAGTTCCACAAAGCACTCCGCCGCCAGCTCCTTCGGAAGAATGCGGAAAAGCAGCGGAAAATTCTCCGCAGGCAGTTCCTCAAACAGAAGTGCTATATCGGGAGGAGGCATTTCCGCAAGGATCCCTCGCAGGCCGCGATAGTCCTTCGCTTCAAGCAGTTCTTCAATTTCCGTGATCATTGAAAATACCTCCTTCCAAAAAGTGAATGAGTAAATTTTATATTTTTTCTTTCACGAAATCACTTTATTTTACAAAAGCATCCTCCGCCTTCTTTGTCATGCTGCGGAGCGCTTCTCCCATGTCGGGTGCGCCAAAGGAGGCTGTGCCGATAACGAATACGTTGGCGCCTGCCTCTGCCGCCTGTGCGATGGTGCCCTCGCCGATGCCACCGTCCACCTGAATATCCATGTCGGGCTTGTGGATATTGCAGTAATCGCGGATGGCTCTCACCTTCGGCATCATGTCAGCCATAAACTTCTGTCCGCCAAAGCCGGGCTCAACGGTCATAATGAGGATCATGTCGCAAAGGTCAACAAAAGGGAACACGGTCTCAGCCGGCTCCTTCGGCTTTACGGAAACCGCCGCTTTCATGCCGAGCCGCCTGATCTCGCGAAGGGTCTCCGCCAGCTGGAATTCGGGCATGATGTCGCAGTGCACCGTCACCATATCCGCCCCTGCCTTCTTCAGCTCAGCCAGATACTTCTGGGGAACGACGGTCATCATGTGCACGTCCAGGGGAAGGTCGGTTATGGTATTGATCGCCCCGATAATGGAGAAGCCGAAGCTCATGTTGGGGACGTATACGCCGTCCATCACGTCGCAGTGGAGCATGGTACTTCCTGCCGCCTCCGCCTTTTTAATTTCCTTTTCCAGCTCCAGAAAATTGCAGGCAAGAATGGAAGGGGATGTCTTGATTGTCATAACTGTTACCTCTCATCTATGTAATGATATTTTTTTCCGTATGTAGCTTTCCCGAACTGTCAAAAAACGCGCCCGGGCATATTATGTAATGAGTCCCGGGACTCACCGACACTGTTTTCCGCTTCCCTCCGACGGCTGTGACGTTTCAAGCAAAGGATGTGTGGAGATGCCCGAGGAGGAAGCGTGGAAGAGTGAAGTTGCCCTTCGGGCAGTGAAGCTGCTTCGCAGTGAAGTTGCTTCGCAGTGAAGCTGCCCTTCGGGCAGTGATATAGCTTTATAGTGAAACCTCACTCGCCGAAGGCGTACTTCACTCGCCGAAGGCGTACTTCACTCGCCGAAGGCGTACTTCACTCGCCGAAGGTGCTGCTTCACTCGCCGAAGGCGTACTTCACTCGCCGAAGGCGTACTTCACTCGCCGAAGGCGTACTTCACTCGCCGAAGGCGTACTTCACTCACCGAAGGTGCTGCTTCACTCGCCGAAGGCGTACTTCACTCCCTCAGGAGGCATACTGCGTGGGCGCTGATTCCCTCGCCTCTGCCCGTGAAGCCCATTTTTTCTTCTGTTGTTGCCTTTACGTTTACCCGTGACACATCCACCCCCATAACGGAGGCGATCTCACGGCGCATGGCTTCAATATAGGGAGCAAGCTTGGGCTTTTGGGCGATGATGGTCATGTCGCAGTATTCGATCTCAAAGCCGTCGCCGCGGACAAGCTCCATGGCATCACGGAGGAGCACCCTGCTGTCCGCATTTTTGTATCTCTCGTCGGTGTCGGGAAAGTGATAGCCGATGTCCCGTCTGCCTGCCGCCCCGAAGACGGCATCTGTCAGCGCATGAAGAAGCACGTCTCCGTCCGAATGTGCCAGAAGCCCGAGTGGGGACTCGATTTCCACCCCACCTATTACAAGCTGTTTGCCCTCGCAGAACCGATGGGCGTCGTATCCGTGTCCGATTCTCATATATTTCTCCGAATATGGTATAAATGAAATGAATAGTGAATAATGGATAATGAATAATTATTGTTGATTTGCAAATCTTCATTGGTTTATTCGAGTGAAGATGAACCTTGTGGAGATACGGCTTAAATTCAGCCTTTTGCAATTGAATAAAATCATTTTTTCAAAGAAAAAATGTACCGAAACTATTCACTATTCACTATTCACTTTTCACTATTCAATATTCCCTTCTTCTCCTCTCCAGTATCTCCCTCATCCTCGCCTCATCCTCGGGGTAGGTGAGTTTGATGTTTTCCGTGCCGCAGTCCACCAGTTTTACCTTGAAGCCGCAGTGCTCGGCAAGGGATACGTCGTCCGTTCCCTCGAAGCCGTCCTTCATTGCGGTATAGCTTGCGGCGCGGTACACATCCGCCTTGAAGGTCTGGGGGGTTTTGGCAAGCCAGATCTCACGTCGGTCAAGGGTCTCCTTTACCATGCCGTTCACGTCGGCGCGCTTTACCGTATCAACCACCTTTTCGGCGGCACAGGCGGCACCCCAGCTGTATGCGGCTGTGAAGGTATCGCGGATCATCTCCTCCGTCACAAGGCATCGCGCCCCGTCGTGGATCGCCGCAAAGTCGCACATGGGATTTACGTTATCGAAGCCGATCCTTGAGGATTCCTGTCGGGTCGCGCCCCCTGCCACAACCTTTGTCAGCTTGGTGATGCCCGCCGCTTCAAGGATTCGTCTGACGCCGTCCACCTCGTTTGCCACGGTGACGACCACGATCTCGCTGATAAAGTCGCAGTCGTTGAACACCTTCGCGCTTCTCACAACCACGGGAACGCCGTCGATCTCAACGAACTGCTTTTTTCTTTCGGAGTCAAAGCGGCTTCCGCTTCCTGCCGCGAGAATGACTGCGGAGTTGAAATATTTCTTTCCGTTACCGTCTTTTTCCAACGCTGAACGGAACACATTGCCCACGGTTTCAAGGATTTTCCCCATAATGCCCCCTACGGTTTTTCAACAATTACCTATATTATAGCACAAAATGGCGCAAGATAAAATACAACTTTGAAAATTTTATTGCATCTTACAAAAAAATCTGGTAATATATATGATAAAGAACAGTTTTACTGTAATATATGGAAAAAGGAAGGGTCACGGTCATGTCATTATTCAGCCGCGCCTATTATTATTTTGAGGAGATCTCGAAAATTCCGCGAGGCTCGGGAAACGAGGGGGAGATCGCCGCTTTCGTGGAACGTTTTGCCGCAGAGCGCAGCCTTTTTGCAGTTCGCGACGGAGCAAACAATGTTTATGTGAGAAAAAATGCTTCACCTCACCGCGAAAACGACCCGGGAGTGGTTCTTCAGGGGCACCTTGACATGGTCTGCGAGGCAAATGCCGATGTGGCGCACGATTTTACGAAGGATCCCATCCGCCTTGTCCGCCGCGGTGACATTCTCACAGCAGACGGGACCACTCTCGGCGCCGACAACGGTGTGGCGGTTGCCCTGATGCTCGCCATCCTTGAGTCCGACGAGGTCTCCCATCCCCCTCTTGAGTGCATTTTCACCGCCGACGAGGAGATGGGCATGACGGGAATGCGCGCCTTTGACACCTCCCTTGTGAAGGGGAGAATGATGATCAATCTGGACTCCGAGGGAGAGGGCATCGCCACGGTCTCCTGTGCCGGTGGGGTGAGGACGGTCATCACACTGCCTGCCGAAAAAAAGGCGCTCCCTGTGGGTTACGAAGCCCTGCGGCTGTCCGTCACGGGCCTTTTCGGGGGGCATTCGGGTGCCGACATCCACCTCGGCAGAGCCAACGCCATCAAAACCGCCGCACGCCTGCTGTACAGTGCCGCATACGACGCGGATGTACGCATTATCTCCATTGACGGAGGCAGCAAGGACAACGCCATTCCCCGTGAATGCACCGTGGTTTTCGCCACGAACGACAGAAAAAAGGCGGAGGATGCCATCCATCGTGAGGCCTGTGCCATCCCCTTCGTCAAGGACGACGAAAACTTCCGCTGTGCCATCGAGCCGTGTGAGGCGGATTGCGAATCCCTTGCCGCAAGCGACGCTCTCCTTCGCCTCCTCTGCGATATGCCCTACGGTGTCCTCGCCATGTCGAAGGGGATCGAGGGGCTTGTTGAGACCTCCTGCAATCCCGGGGTTATCCGCACCGACGGTGATGCCGTGAGAATTACCGCATCAAGCCGTTCCTCCGTTGAAAGCGAGATAGACGCACTGGAGCGCACCCTCGCCTCCCTTGCGGAAGCGGCAGGGGGGACCTTTGCTCACCGGAACCGCTATCCCGGCTGGGAATACAAGGAAGGCACTGCCCTCCAGCGAAAGTATCTCGAAACCTTCCGGGCACTCTGCGGCAGAGGGGCGTCTGTTGTGGGAATCCATGCAGGGCTGGAATGCGGTCTTTTCATGCAGCGCGTCCCCGACATGGACATCATCGCCATCGGTCCCGAGGTCACCAATCTCCACTCCCCCGACGAGACCCTTGTGGTTTCCACATACGAGAGACTGTGTGAGTTGGTGGAGGCAATGCTGAAGTAAGCCGAGGGAGGTCACCTCACCATGTTCGCCTTTATTGAGTATTCGTGGCTCATGATCCCCTCATGCATCATCACCATTCTTCTGCTGCTTGTCACCGTTCCGGATGACGTCGCGTACACCCCCTTCCTCATTTTCGCTTTCTGTTCCATGATCTGCACGGTCCGCCGGTTCTTCCGTGCGAGAATGCTTTACGGTGAACAGCAGACAACTGAAACATAAAAAAAGGAGCCCGAGTTTATGGAAACCGTAACCCCAAAAAGAGAGCATTACATCATCAACCGCCCCGAGAACCTTATTTTCAACTATCACGGATGGCCATCCGTCTGCCGCGACGAGAGAGGGGTGCTTTACGCAGTCGCCTCCTCTCACCGTCTGTCCCACATCTGCCCCTTCGGCTTGACCGCCATGTACATGAGCTTCAACGAGGGCAAAACATGGACTCCCCCCATCATCGTCAACGACACGGAGCTTGACGACCGCGACGCAGGCATTATCTACATGGGCGGCGGCAGACTTCTCGTCACATGGTTCACCCATCCGGCGGATGTTTACCGCACGAAATACCGTGATTTTATCGTCAATTCCTCAAAGCCCTATATGGCAGGGGTATCGGAAGCGATTCTCGATGAAACCTATGCCGCACTCCCCGAGGAAAAGCGGCAGGGCGGCTCCTACGTCCGGATTTCCGAGGACTACGGCGTCACATGGAGCGAGAAGATCAAAGTTCCCGTTTCAGCCCCCCACGGCCCCTCCCTTATGACGGACGGAACCCTTCTCTACCTCGGAAAGAATCACTACGGTGCGGCATCGGAGCTTGCGGAGGGGGGCATCGGGGCATACAGAAGCCGTGACTTCGGGCGCACATGGGAATTTGTCTCCGCCCTCACCTCCCCCGACGGACTGACATGGAACAATCTCCACGAACCCCATGTTATTGATTTGGGAAACGGTCATCTTTTGGGTGCCATCCGCGCACAAGGGGATGAGGTTCCCTTCGGCTCAACCATGTACATCACCCATTCCCACGACAACGGTGCATCGTGGAGCGACATGGAGTGCGTCAACGAATACGGACTTCCGCCGCACCTGCTCCTGCACTCCTCGGGAAAGGTGATCCTCTCCTACGGCAAGAGAGGGGATGCCCCCGTGGGTGAGCGTGCGCTGGTTTCATCCGACGGCGGCAGAACATGGGACAAAATGTATCTCCTTGACGACCGCGCGCCCTCACCCGATTACGGCGATCTCGGCTACCCTGCCACAGCGGAGCTGGCTGACGGGTCACTGCTTACGGTGTACTATCAGAAACACGGCGGCGACTCCTTCCCGTCCCTTCTCGCCACACGTTGGGAGCTTTAAGACAAGTGAACACAGCAAAAAACAGGTATTGACGACTGAAAAATCAGCTCGTCAGCACCTGTTTTCTTTGTTTTACAAAATAATGTGTACGGGGAGTCCGTCCTTGAATGCGGTCTCGGTCTCGCCCTGAATGAGGGGCTTGATATAGTTGAGGCACTCGTCGGTGACATTGTTTCCGGCATCTGTGATGTACTCACGGGGAACGCTTCTCACCTGATTTGCGATGCCTGCGATTTCCATGGGCACAAACTCTGCCTTATATTCGGCACCATCTGCGCGCTGTATGGTCGCCATAACGCCGCTTGTACCTTCCACAGCGAAGCCTACCGCTGCTCTGCCCACACCCCTTGACTCGTCGATGTCGGTCTTTGACTGGAGGTGTGCGGCGCATCTCTGGGGGAGATTCAGTTCAATGGAGCGAACCTTGCAGCCGAAGGTGTCCTTCACAATACCCTCAAGGGTCTTGCCGGTACCTCCCAGATACTTATGACCGAACACGTCGGTGGCACCGCTTTGGCTGCTCTCGCCCACATAGCGTCCGTCGGCGAAGCGGATACCCTCGGATGCGGCGATGACCACATTGGGGTGCTTATCGAGTGCCGCACGGATGTCATTTATGAAGGCATCGGTATCGAAGTTCACCTCGGGGAGATAGACATAATCGGGGGCGGTACCGTTGATGATACGGGGGAGTGCGGCAGAGGCGGTAAGCCAGCCTGCATCGCGGCCCATGACCTCCACAACGGTAACAGCCGGAACGGTATACACGGCGCAGTCGCGGATGATCTCCTGCATGGTGGAGGCGATATATTTTGCCGCGGAGCCGTAGCCGGGAGCGTGGTCTGTTGCGGCGAGGTCGTTATCGATGGTTTTCGGAACGCCCACCGCGCGCATTTCGTAATCGGTGGTTTTCAGGTATTTGGTCAGTTTTGCGACGGTATCCATGGAATCGTTGCCGCCGATATAGAAGAAGTAGCGGATATCGTACTTCTTGAACAGGGCGATGAGGCCGGCGAAAAATTCGGGGTCAGCATCGGGGTCGGGCAGCTTTTTTCTGCAGGAGCCGAGCCCTGCCGCCGGGGTACCTGCGAGGAGGTTCAGTTTTTCCTCATCGAGGGCGCCTGCTTCATTGGAGAAGGTCGCAGTGAGGTCGATGGTGCGCTCTGCGAGGAAGCCTTCGATGCCGTTTCTCATGCCGTAAAGCTTTGTGATGGCATCCTTCGCTTCAAATGCGCCGCGGATAACGCCTGCCAGAGTTGCGTTGATTGCCGCTGTGGGGCCGCCGGACTGTCCGACGAGAGCAGCGCCTTTTAAAATTGCCATAATAATTACCGCCTTTTTGTAATTTTTGCAGATTCTGTTATATTCATTATACCACATGGAGGGGGTGGTGTCAATGTTTGTTTTTTGCTGAAGGATTAAGCGATTTGTTAGCGGTTGACCGTAATGCTTGTGGGCATTTTTCTGTGGTGTGGGTTACGGGCATATGGCGAGTGTGAGGCTTTGGTTTGTTATATCGTTGCTGTCGGTTACGGACATATGGCGAACGTGGGGCTTTAGTTTACTATATCGTTGCTGTCGGTTACAGACATATAGCGAACGAACAGCGTTTCCGACCTTTTTCTTTTGCGTGGACAAAAGAAAAAGGTCTTGCCAAAAAGAAAAGTCCACTTAGAAAAGGGGTTGCACCCCTTCTCTAAGTACTCAACCCTGCCGGGGATGTGCAGTTGAAACTGTTATAGAAGCTGCCGGATGTCGCTGGGTGCAGAGCACTTCTTTTTCATTGGCGCCGTCGCGATTAGGGGGGTAGATTTAGTTTATAGTGTAGCTGCTAAAATTGCCTTTCTCTGTTAATTCTTGTAAAAGAGGGCTTAAATCCATTCGTTTCCCTCTTAAAAAAACGATTGATTTAGTTTATTCTTAATTTTATCCGCTAAAAATTCGCTCTCGCCTACTCCCCCCTCCGCGACAGCGCCGATTAAAAGTTATAACTGCGCCCAAAAGCCCACATGGTACGTTCGGCAAAAATCCAAGTTGCAGTAGCCATCTCAAGATGGCGGACCCTTGAGGTGGGATATTTAAGGGAGGATTCCTCCTCCCTTAAATCGACTTTTCTTTTTGTCAAGAACTTTTTCTTTTGTCGACGCAAAAGAAAAAGTTCGAGAAACGCTGTTCGTTCGCTATATGTCCGTAATATTAAAGAAACGATTTATACCCAACGCCCCACGTTCGCCATATCACTATACTCCACAGCACCGATACAAGCCGCCGAAAAAATTATCCCCCCCTCCCATATTGTGACAAAAACCCCCACACACACTGTTGTATAATAAAACCACAGCAAATAACCAAAGGAAAGGACAGGGACTTCCCTCCCGTATGCAAAAATGTCAGAAAACGAAAAAATCCTGAAATCCGTCACAAGCGGCGGTACCCTCATCATCTATCTGGACGGCGATATCGACCATCATAACGCCCGCGCCGTCCGTCAGCGCATCGATTCAAAAATGTTCATCGGCCGTCCCCGTGAGCTGGTTCTCGACCTGTCACGGGTGGCGTTCATGGACAGCAGCGGCCTCGGTCTCATCCTGGGGCGATATACCAAGGCGGCAGAGCTGGGCATCTCCTTCCGTGTGGTCAACCCCAACCGCCAGATACGCAAAATCCTCGATCTTGCCGGCATGGAACGCCTTGTGCGGATCGAAACCACCTCCGCCATATGAGGACGCTTGAGAAAGGAGTATAAAAAAATGGAAATCATAAACGAACTGCGCATCACCTTCCCCTCCCTCTCCGCAAACGAAAGCTTCGCGAGAGCCGCCGCCGCTGCGTTCATCGCACAGCTGAACCCCACCTACGAGGAGGTCGCCGACATCAAATGCGCCGTATCCGAAGCCGTAACCAACGCCATCGTCCACGGGTATCGGGACACCATGGGGGATATCTTCATGAATATAAAGCTCACCGCGGATCGAACTGTAAGGATCGAGATCCGTGACCGAGGCTGCGGAATCCCCGACGTGACGGAGGCGATGAAGCCCCTTTTCACAACGGACCCCGAAAACGAACGCAGCGGCATGGGCTTTACCGTTATGGAGAATTTCATGGATAAAATGAAGGTCATCTCCACCGTGGGCAAGGGTACAAAAGTCACCATGACAAAACGCCTCTCCCCCGTCTCCCGAATGAAAGGCTGACCCCGCAATTCGTACTACATATTCACAAGGGGGAGCAGAAATGAAGAATTCATATGATGAAAACCTTTATTATCTCAAAAAAGTCAAGGAGGGAGACGCGGACGCCGAGGTCAAGCTCATGGAGATCAACATGGGGCTGGTGAACGGTCTTGCCCACCGCTTCAAGGGGCGCGGTGTGGATTTTGAGGATCTCTGCCAAATAGGCTCCATCGGTATGCTGAAAGCCATCCGCAGCTTCGACCTCTCACGGGGCACCGCCTTCTCCACCTACGCCGTCCCCCTCATTATCGGGGAGATCCGACGCTTCCTCCGTGACGACGGGCTCATCAAGGTCTCGCGGAACCAGAAGCGGCTGGGGGCACGGCTGATGCATCAAAGGGAGATATACATCCGCGAAAACGGTGTGGAGCCCACCCTTGCCCACCTTGCAGAGCTTGCCGAGGTATCGGTGGAGGAGGCGGCTGTGGCAATGGAGTGCTCATCTCCCGTCCATTCCCTCTCCGAGCCCATCGGGGATGACGACCTCCTTCTCGAAAACGTACTTCCCTCGGG
>SVSU01000051.1 GCA_015064135.1 Oscillospiraceae bacterium | reverse complement strand
GGTTTTCCCCTCTCTTGCTGTTCTTTCCGCCGAAGGTGATCTGAATGGGGGTGTTTACATCGGAGACGGCGACTGTGGTGGTGTTCAGTCCGTCAGCACCGATTGCGGCGAGAATGGGCGCGCCTTTGCAGAAATTGGAATCGCTGGATTTGGGGCCGAACCACTGGTATATGTCAAGGTTGCGCCCGCCCAGGGGCACCCATGCGTAAAGATTATTGAGGAATTCTTCTTCCCATGCTACCGTAACATCGGAGGGAGTGGTACCCTCGGGGATGGTGATATTCACTCGGAAGATATCAATACCGCCTTCGGAGAAAATAGGGTTGATCTCCGCGCGGATGTTGGGATCACTTGCTTTGATGGTGGGGGTGAGTTTTGTCATTGGTGAGACTCCTTTTTTGTTTTTTGCTTGAAACAATTATAATTTGAAAAACAGGGCTTGTCAAGAGCGATTTGGGATATTTTAAGTTGGGATGATGAAGGTGATTTCCGTTTTGCGAAAAGGTTTAGAATAAAAAATTCGTGTTTTGTGGATTTGTTTACAAAAAAATAATATCAAAAAAACACAGGTCGTGTTATAATAACATGATACAATAAGGAATTAACGGGATGACTGCACTTTTGACTGCAGTTTCCCGCCGTGCAGAAAGGACGGTGCCCGGAAAGGGCAGGATTTCAATGGCAGAGAGAGTATTCGAGTATTTGAAAAGGAGCCTGACCATCGCTTGGAAAAGTGTGTTTTTCAATTTCAGGCAATATCTGTGCTTTTTTATGGCTATCATGATCGTCCAGGTGCTGTACGGTACCATGACCGTGGCGGCAGACAACAACAATCATGTTGAGTATCAGCACGTTACCGAGGAGTACAGCTATCATCTCATCGTGAAAGACCTGAACGAAACCCAGGCATATTACCTCATGGAAGAAGAGGAGCCTATTTTCAAGAGCCAGTCGGTGTATAAGATCATGGATATCCATGAGAACCTCAACTATATGACGGGGAAGAACGTTTACGATTTGTATCTCCGTCTTGAGAACGAGACCGATAAGGATTTCGATCCTCACTATTATCTGAAATTGTTCAAAGACAGGTATGTTCCTACTCTTGAGGCTTACAACAGCGGAGAGGGGGAATACACCATTTCCACAACATCCCTGCTGACATTTGAGGACAATATCAAGGCAAATGCGGTCTCTTTTGTGTTTATCACCATCCTTCTCGCGGTGGTCTGCGTGTTCCTTCTGACCGCCCTTTACAACATCCGCGTCAATCAGTATAAGTTTACATACGGTGTGTACCTTACCTTCGGTGCCGATTTCAAGATGCTGTTCGGAACGGCATTCTGGGAACTGTTTGTTATCTTTATTGTGACATTTGTTCCCTCCGTCCTTTTGTCGGTGCTCCTGGCGTGGGCGGTATACAGTACATCGGGCTGCGGCTTTGTGTTCAGCGGTTGGGCGATACTCAAAATATTTATCTTCTCCCTTGTTGTCATTGCCGCCTCCGTTTGGACTCCCATGAAGGCTATGGCGGTGAAGGACCCCATGGATCTTATTGTAACGGAGGATAACTCCAACCTTGTTTCCTCCCCCCGTGTCTCCTTCAGTATTTTCGGAGAGAAATTCCCCACAAGGTATGAGTTTTACTCTATCTGGCGTTTCCGCAAGTACAACATTCAGCTTCTCAGCACAGCCATCGTGTTCTGTGCGCTGTTTATCATGGGCTTGTACATGGCGGATATCTTCACCACCGACCTTGCCTACCCACGTCCTCAGTTTACCGTTGACCTCTCGGAATCGGGATTCCCTTACGACGAGGAGATGAGCAGCGAGCTTTATGCTCTTGACGGCGTGCGTGCGGTGGAGATCAACAACAATACCACCGAAGCGCTTCACATCGGCTCCCATATGCTGGTGGAAAAGAAGCACGTTAAGGCGTTCAAAAACCTTGTAGCCTATCACGAGGACACATTTGATACGGGCGGGGAGCCGTACAGGGTCTCAAACGATGTGGTCTATACCGCAATGTCGGAAGAACAGCTTCAGATCCTCTCGGACTACGATTACGAGGGAGATCTCATGAGTCTTGTGACCGAGCCCGACACGGTGATCGTGGGCGAATCGGTTTCCAACGTTCCTACATATAAGTATAAGGTGGGGGACACTGTCTATATCGCGAAAAAGACAGGGCAGAGCCGCAGTGTTGACGCAAACGCCACGGACCGTGCCCTGCTGAACGGTCAGCTTGACTTTTTTGAATTCGAGTATAAGGCGTACAAAATCGGGGCTGTGATCTACGATATCCCCTGCGGCTCCACTCCCATTTTCATGACCACAGAGGATTACACGGCTCTGACAGGTGCGAAGCCCTCTTCCTCTTTCCTCAGTATCTATACAGATAAAGGGCTTTCCGTTGATGAAGCCGGTGTACTTTACGATGAGATCCGTGACTGGGGCAGAATGTACGGCAGCGTAGAGGTTGAGAACACCCATCGCGCGCTTATCAATGCGGTGGATGCGGACAGGCATTACACTGAGTTGTTCGTGGTTATCGCGCTGATGGTGCTTTCCATTTCTCCCCTCGTATGGTTCTTCTCCCAGTCCCTGTACTACGGAAAGCGAGAGAAGGAGTTCAACATCCTTCAGTCCATCGGTGCCGTGATGAAGGAGATCCGTCAGATCTATCTTCAGGGCGGTATCTGCATGGCGGCGATGTCCCTTGTGGTTTCCGTTGCACTCAGCTATATCGGAAGCTATGCTCTGTTCTATATCTACAATGTAATCATGCCCCATTTCACGGGAGAAAACGTGCGCTATGTGTTCTATATGCCCTGGTATGCCATCCTTACAAGCGTTGTCATGTCCGTGGCGTGCGGCTTCCTCTCTACTTACCTCCCCTACCGAAGTTACAGAAAGCACCGCAGATCGCTGCAAAACGGCGGTGCCGGGGAAGAATTCGGCGGAAATGAATGACGGCGGCTGTGCCGAAAGAAAGGAATTGAATCAATATGGCAGAATATATGCTTCAGACCGAGAGTATCATCAAGCAGTACAAGCAGTACGATACGATCATAACGGCGGTGAATCGCGTGAGCATCAAGGTGATGCCGGGGGAATTTGTGGCGATTATCGGTACATCAGGCTCCGGCAAGAGTACGTTTCTCCACATTTGCGCCGGTCTTGACTCCGCAGATGCCGGGCGTGTGCTCATCCGCGGTAACGATATTACCCACATGAAGCCCGATGAGCTGAGCCGTTTCAGGGGGAATTACTGCGGCTTTGTATTTCAGCGGCACAATCTGATCCCCCAGTTTACAGCCCTTGAGAACATCCTCATTCCCACCATGATGTGCCAGAAGCCGGAGATGTCCTATCAGGAGACCCTGCGCCGTCTGGTGGAGACCTTGCAGATCTCGGAGCGACTGCATCATCTCCCCTCCGAGCTGTCGGGCGGTCAGCAGCAGAGAGTTGCCATTGCCCGAGCCATGATCAATATGCCCGATATCCTCTTTGCGGACGAGCCGACGGGAAATCTGGACCGTGCCAACGCGGACGAGGTTCTCCGACTCCTTCTGAAAACGAGGGAGGAGATGGGGCAGACCCTCATCATGGTTACTCACGACCTTTCCATCGCCGAGCACGCGGACAGAATATTCCGTATGGACAACGGTGTTCTCTCTCTTGAGAAGGATTACAGCAAGGCAGGCAGACGCGCTTTTGATGCGGATTGACACAAGCTGCGGCGTTCGGTTTGGAAAATATCAATAAAAACACAGCAAGAAAACGGGATGATCTGCAGAAAACAGGCGGAAAGTTTCGTTTTTTTGACGAAAATGAAAGTTTTTTCACAAAATAATACTTTTTGTTTCCAAAAAACGTTGACAAAAGCAAGGGTTTGTGATAAGATATGTATGCTATATCACACTAAAGCACTAAAATTCAATGTGCTTATTGAGAAATAAAGGAGAATTTTATCATGAAAAAGGCATTTGCAATTATTCTGGCAGCTCTTATGACATCCGGTATGCTGGCAGCCTGCGGCGGAAAGACCGCAACAGACAGTGATCTGCAGTATGTAAAGGACAACGGCAAGATGGTAGTTGGTATCACTGACTACGCACCCATGGATTACATCGGTGAGGACGGCGAATGGACAGGCTTTGACGCTGAATTCGCACAGATGGTATGCGAGGAGCTGGAAGTTGACTGCGAATTCTTCGTGCTCGCTGACTGGGGCAAGAAGTTCATGGAGCTTGAAGCGAAGAACATCGACGTTATCTGGAACGGTATGACCATTACAGAAGAAGTTAAGCTGAACACAAACTGCTCCGATCCTTACGTTGTCAACGCACAGGTTCTGGTTATGAAGGCAGACGTTGTGGGCAACTATGCTGACACTGCAAGCCTCGCTGAGCTGAAGGTTGCTGTTGAAAACGGCTCCGCAGGTCAGGACGCTGCTATCGAGGCAGGCATTCCCGAAGCGAACATCGTTGCTACACAGGACCAGGCTGCTGCTCTCATGGAAGTTGCCGCAGGCGCATCCGATGCCTGCGTTATCGACATCACCATGGCAAACGCTATGACAGGTGAAGGCACAAGCTATGCTGATCTCGCAGCAGGCATTGCACTGACATCCGAAGAATACGGTATCGGCTTCCGCAAGGGCTCTGACATCACCGCTAAGGTAAACGATCTGATGAAGACCTGGAAGGCTGACGGCACTCTGCAGACCCTCGCTGACAAGTACGGTCTGACTCTGGCTGACTAACTACGTGCGGATACAGAGAAACTTAACCGCAACTCAGCCACCGCACTAACGAGTTTTTCCCTGACGGAAAAAACTCCGAGGTTCAGTTGAGGTCGGTTGGCGGATACAGAGAAACTTAACCGCAACTCAGCCACCGCACTAACGAGTTTTTCCCTGACGGAAAAAACTCCGAAGTTCAGTTGAGGTCGGTTGGCGGATGTAGATTAAAAAAATATTCATGTGTATCGAGAGGGTACCCCACCCTCTCTTTATACTTTATGCTGTTATTGCTTCTTCGGCGATAACACGGATTATGCTTTGAGAGGTACTACATATGTTTTTACCGGTAACGCTGAGGCTCCTTGAGGGATTTGGAGAATCCTTGAAGATATTTGCCCTGACGCTGCTGTTTGCCCTTCCGGGAGGTTTGATCATCAGTTTTGGCTCCATGAGCAAGTTCAAACCCCTGAAGGCAGTTGTTCGTTTTGTTGTCTGGATCGTCAGAGGTACGCCCCTGATGCTTCAGCTGCTTATTATTTTCTACGGTCCCGGCTTGATTTTGCCGTCCGTTGCGGAAGCGCTTCCTTCGGGAGTGGTGGAGGTAATGCCCGTGTGGCTGTACCAATGGATGCTTGCACCTCCCCTTCTTGACAGATTTGCTGCTGCCATTGTGGCGTTTTCGCTCAATTATGCCTGCTACTTCTCGGAGATCTACCGGGGCGGCATCGAAGGTGTGCCCTACGGTCAGTATGAAGCCGGACAGGTGCTCGGCATGACAAAAAGTCAGGTGTTCTTCAAGGTTGTGCTGATGCAGGTGGTGAAGCGTATTCTTGCCCCCATGAGCAATGAGGTTATCACTCTTGTAAAGGACACATCCCTTGCCCGTGTTATCAGCATTTACGAGATCATCTGGGCAGGCGAATCCTTTATCAAAAAGGGTATGATCTGGCCTCTGTTCTACACCGGTGCATTCTACCTGATTTTCAGCGCACTGCTCACATGGCTGTTCGGAAAGTTTGAAAAGAAGCTGTCGTATTACAAGATATAAGTTGTTTCAGGCGAAAGGATACTATCGATGTCATTACTTGAAGTACAAAATTTGCGGAAGAGCTTTGGCAAGACCGAGGTAATCCGCGAGATCAGCTTCTCCCTTGAAAAAGGAGAGGTTCTGGTCATCATCGGCTCCTCGGGAAGCGGAAAGACTACCCTTCTCAGATGCCTGAACTTCCTTGAGACCCCAAGCGGAGGAAAGATCCTTGTGAACGGAGAGACGCTGTTCGATGCGGACAGCAAGGTGAAGATTTCCGACGGTGAGATCAGGAAAAAGAGGCTCCATTTCGGGCTTGTGTTCCAGTCCTTCAATTTGTTCCCTCAGTACAATGTGCTGAAAAACGTGACTCTGGCGGCTGAGCTTTTGGAAAAGGAGAAGTTCAAGGAGGAAAAGACACCTCACGAACGGCGGAAGGAACGGCTGGATGCCATTGAAGTCCATGCAAAGGAGCTTCTTGACAAGGTTGGGCTTTCCGAAAAAATGGCGAGCTACCCCTGCCAGCTTTCGGGCGGTCAGTGCCAGCGCGTTGCCATTGCCCGTGCCCTTGCCCTTTCTCCCGATATCCTTTGCTTTGACGAGCCCACCTCCGCGCTTGACCCCGAGCTGACCGGTGAGGTGCTGAAGGTTATCCGCGGACTGAAGGGGGGAGACCGCACCATGATCGTTGTAACGCACGAAATGGAATTTGCCCGTGCTGTTGCCGACCGTGTGATCTACATGGCAGACGGCGTTATCGAGGAGATGGGTACTCCCGATGAGGTGTTCGGTTCTCCGAAGAGCGAAAAGACCAAGGCATTTTTATCAAATGTTTTATAAAAGATGCAACACACAGAGTTTTTCCGACCGCGGAAAGGCTCTGTTTTTTTAGGCTCCTGCGGCATGATCGACCTTTTTCGCCCGTTTGGAGTGATAAAAATGACAGAATCGTGCAAAAAAAGTGATTTTGGGAAATTATTTGTATAAAAACTCTATGTACAAATCCGATTTTTTGTGTTATAATGGTATTAAGTATAGGTATACCTTTGCCTTGACGATGGTGCCTTGCTGTAAAATGGCGTATTATAATGAGATTGCGGACATCCGCCTGATTGGATAATAACAAATATGGAAAAAGAAAAAAAGCAATATACCAAGGGCTCAAAAGGCGGCGGTGATTTTCGCGGAAACTCCAACGTGAAGAAGTCTTTTGAAAAGAAGCCTTTTGAAAAGAAAAGATTTACAGAGAAGGCTTCCGATGCAGGAGATTTTGATGGAGGCAATTCTGACGTTCATGATGAGCCCATGTCGGGGAACATCATCATAGGAAGAAATGCGGTAAGAGAACTGCTGAAATCCGGCGCCAGTGTGGATAAGATTCTGGTTTCGGGAAGAGAAGGCTCCATCGTTGCGCTGGTTGCCGAGGCGAGAAAAGCCGGGATTCCCGTGGTCAACACGGATCAGAGACAGCTTGACAAGGTCTCGGGCGGTGAGAATCACCAGGGCATCGCGGCGTATGCGGCAGAAAAGGAATACTGCTCTGTGGAGGACATCCTTGCCATTGCTCACGAAAGAGGGGAAAAGCCTCTCGTCGTGGTATGCGACAGCGTGGAGGATCCGCACAATCTGGGTGCCATCATCCGTACAGCGGAATGTGCCGGGGCTCACGGGGTCATTATCCCGAAGAGACGGGCCTGCGGTCTGACTCAGGCTGTGGCGAAGGCATCGGCAGGTGCTTTGGTTCACATGGCGGTGGCGAAGGTTTCCAATATTGCGTCCACCATCGACGAGCTGAAGGAAGCCGGGGTCTGGTGCTTTGCGGCGGAAGCAGGCGGCGATCTTTACTACGAGACGGACTTCAGGTGTGCCTGCGCCATCGTATTGGGCGGCGAGGACAGCGGAGTAAGCAGACTCGTGCGGGAAAAATGCGACTACACGGTTTCAATTCCCATGTACGGGAAAGTCAATTCCATGAATGTATCTGCGGCGGCGGCGGTTCTGATCTGTCATGCATCTGCAATGCAGAGAAAATAAAGGCACCGATTTAAGGAAAAATCTATTTTTGCGCAAATAATGAATCTGAAAGCGTTGAAAAACGCAACGGGGATATTATGGCTAAGAATAAAAATAACAAACAAGACGGAAAAGTAACGGCAGGAGAGCTGTTTGACAAGCTCAAAGTGAAGAATGCCGCTGAAAAAACGGCATCTGAGGGAAAGCCGACAGGAAACGGTTTTTCCATTGATGCAACATCCGGCAGACAGTCGGACAGTGAACTGGATATCAACGAGCTTCTGAAGAAGTATATGCCTGAATACGAGGATGAAGGCGGAGAGGAAAAGAGTGCCGAGGGCGGTGTGATTTCCAATTTGAAGAATGCCGAGTCTGCGGAAGTGGGAGAAACCGATGATGAGCGTTTGATTTCAGCTTTGGATTCTGCATTCGGTCCTGCAGACGGCGATATGGACGGTGTCTTTGAGGCTGCGGAGGAAGCGGTTTCCGAGGACGATACCGATTCCTATGCGGCGGTTTTTGCCGAGGAAGAAAAGGGTACGGGCCGCAGAAAAAAGGAAAAGAAGGAAAAAAGGCGCTTCTCTCTGTTTGGCAGAAAAAAGGCAGAGGACGAGGCGGATGCTTTCGGGCTTCCCATGGAGTCTGCTTTGTCGGCGGAAACTGATGAAGGAGATGCCGCACCTGCGGAGGAAGAAAACGATATAGCCTTTGCGGAAAAATTGTTTGATTCTCCTGCGGAAGCTGCGGCGGAGGTGTCGTCTGAGGCGGCGGATGCGGTTATCAGGTCTGCAATGCCCGAAGCCGCTGATCTGAAAGAAGCCGATTCCGATACCACGGATATTCGTCTGGGAGATATTGCGGAGCTTGAAAATATCCTCAATGATTCCGAGCCTATAAACAAAGTCACTCCCGGACCCCGGCCGAAGGGGGAAGAGGATGATCTTCTGAAAAAATTGGAGGCGTTGGAGCTGGAGGAGGCCGAGCCTTCCGCGGCGTTTGAAGTGAAGCCTTCCGCGGAAGAAGCAGCCGAGGCAGAAGTTCCCGAGGTGTATGAGCTTCCCGTTGACGAAGAAGGGAATGTTCCCGATTCCGCAGGATCGGAGGAGCAACTGTCGGAAGAGACAGCAACAGAGGAGATCGACCCTACCGATTTGAATCTGCGTGTTGCTTTCGGTCTGGATGAGGACGACAAAAAGGCTGATGCCGGGGCGGCAAAGGAATTCGGCGACCGCCTTGAAGAAAAGCAGTACAAGAGAGAAAAGCGCGTGAAGCTGGATCGTCCCGAGTTTGTGGATAAGACCCAGATTCCAAAACTCCGCAAGGAATACAAAAACCGACTGATCGGACTTTGGATCAAGTTGGGACTGGCGGTGATATTTGCGGCGGTGCTGATGTGGTTTGAGAACATCACCTTCTTCACCGAGCTGTTCACGGGAGAGGCGAAGCAGTTTGCCGGAGCCTTTGACCCTGCGGTTTATCCTGTGGTTTACGTTATGGTAAGCCTTCAGCTTATGCTTCTTTCCTGCATTTGCGCCTACGAGCAGATCATCGACGGCTTTAAGTATATTTTCCGCGGAATTCCCAGGGGAGAGAGTATCCTTTCCTTTATGATGACGGCGTCTGTCATCTATTCCGCTGTTCTTGCCCGTGTGATCGATCCGCCGGCTGAGCCTGTTATGTTCAATTTTGTTGTAGCTCTTGCCGCCGTGTTGACTTTGGTGTACGCCATTTACAACACGAAGCGTGAAAAGATGAACTTTGAGATCGTTTCCGCAAAGAAAACCAAGCATATCGTTCGCCGTCTGCCCGACGAAGAAGCGATGTGCGAAACGCAGGCATTCATGGAGCAGACCGATGTTTGTGATGTTATGAAGATCGAAAAGACCGACTTCATCGACGGTTTCTTCGGAAGAATCTATAAGCCAGACTCCACTGTGACGGTGTTTACAACATTCCTTATGGGAATTGCGGCAGCTCTTGCTGTCCTTGCAGGCTTCTTCCTGAATCTGCGGGGCGGAAATGCGGCCGAGGTCATGAGCGCTGGATTTGTTGCCCTTCTTGTTGGGGCTCCGCTGTCTGTTTTCATTACGTTCAGCTATCCTTTCTACCGCGCAACCACAGCGGCAAAGGAGTATGACAGTGCCATTATCGGTGAGGCGTCCCTTAGTGAGTATTCCAATGCGTCCATCATCAGCTTCGATGATAAGAATGTGTTCCCCTCATACAGCGTGAAGATTCAGAACATCAAGATTTACAACAACGCCCGTGTTGACCGAGTGCTGTACTATGCGGCAAGCGTGTTTGCTTATGCAGGCGGTCCCCTTCAGGATGTGTTTGAGGTGGCAACACTTGAAATGGGTCATTCCGAGGATGTGAAGATCTTTGACACGGAGGCCGGATTCCTTGCTACACAGGTGAACGGTGTCAACATTATCTTCGGAAATTACAGAACGCTGACTGCCAAGGGATTTGAGATTCCCGAGGAATATGCATCCGACGATGTTGATTTCTCAAGCGAGCTCAGCATTATGTATATGTTCCGTGAGGACAAGCTGGTTGCCAAGATGTACATCAAATACGTTATGGACGGAGATATCGACCTGATCCTGAAGCAGTTCCAGGGAACAGGACTGTATGTCTGCGTGCGTACTTTCGACCCCAACATCGACGAGCGCATGATCGCGAAGAAACTGAATATGAGAAAGATTCCCTTAAAGGTGGTTCGCTACGCCAATGCGGATGAAGTGACCATGTACGAGGAGAAGGTGGACAGCGGCCTTGTTACAAGCGCTTCCCCCAAGTCTCTGCTTCAGATCATCGCATACTGCGACAAGGTTCTTCACACAAGAAAAGCGAATATTGCACTGAGTGTGCTTTCGGTTATCATCGGTGTCGCCATCATGGGTCTCATGATCCTGTCTGACACCATGGGTGTTGTGAACTCCCTGTTCGTTGCGCTGTATCACCTGATCTGGATGATTCCCATGGTGATCTCCGCGAAGATGTTTATCAGATAAGAATAACATAGTGATGAAGGCTGCCGACGGGCGGCTTTCATTGTTATAGCACTGTAACGAAAGGTATTGCGATGAGAGAAGATATTAAATCATTTATCACCGGTGTCCTGAAGCCGGGAAGATATACGGGCGGTGAGCCGGGATCCGTTTATAAGGATCTTCGCGATGTGGATATGCGCGTTGCCTTCTGTTTCCCCGACACATACGAGATCGGTATGTCCAATCTGGGTATGCGTATCCTCTGCGGATGCCTCAACAACGTTGAGAGAGTGTGGTGCGAGAGAGTATATGCGCCCTGGGTGGACATGGAAGAGGAGATGCGCAGGCGAGGCATCCCCCTTTTCACCCACGAAAGCGGGGATGCGGTCTCCGACTTTGATGTGGTGGCGTTTACTCTCCAGTATGAGCTTTGCTATTCAACCGTCCTCAATATGCTGAATCTGGCGAAGATTCCCGTGCGGGCGGCGGACAGAGGGGAGGACAGCCCCATTATTATCGCAGGCGGCCCCTGTGCGTATAACCCCGAGCCCATGGCAGACTTTATCGACGTGTTCTCCATCGGCGAAGGTGAGGAAGCCCTTCCCGAATTTGCTGAGCTTTATTTGAAGATGAAGAGAGAGGGTACCTATACAAAAAAGGCGTTCCTGTATGCGGTGGCAACGGAACTCAAGGGCTTTTATGTCCCCTCGCTTTACAATATTTCCTATAACGAGGACGGAACTGTTGCTGCCATTGAAACAGCGGATGAGAAGGTGCCCGATAAGGTGACAAAGAGGGTTGTGGCTGACCTCGATAAGTGCTATGTGCCCACTGACCCCGTTATGCCTTTTATCGAAACGGTTCACGACCGTGTGACCCTTGAGGTGTTCCGCGGATGTATCAGAGGATGCCGATTCTGCCAGGCAGGTATGATTTGCCGCCCCGTTCGAGAAAAATCCCCCGAGGTGCTCAACGGTCTGGCAAGGGAGATGATCTGCAACAGCGGATACAGTGAGATTTCGCTTTCTTCTCTTTCTATCAGTGACTACACCAAGATCAGCGAGCTGACAAACAGTTTGCTGAGTTGGACAAACAAAGAAAAGATCAACTTGTCCCTCCCATCCATGCGTGCGGACAGTTTCACGAAGGAACTGATGGATAAGATTTCTTCCGTCCGTTCAAGCACTCTGACCTTCGCCCCCGAGGCAGGCTCCCAGAGGCTCCGCGATGTTATAAACAAAAACATTACCGAGGAGGAGATTCTTCGTGCAGTCCGTGTGGCATATGCGGCAGGCAAAAATCAGGTAAAGCTGTACTTTATGAACGGTCTGCCCGGCGAGAATTACGACGATATCGCAGGGATTGCCGAGCTTGCTTCCCATGTCCTCGGCGAATACTACAAGATGCCCGAACGCAATAAAAAACAACAGCCTCAGGTAACGCTCAGCGTGGCTTGCTTTATCCCGAAGCCCCACACTCCCTTCCAGTGGGAGCGCCAGAATACCTTTGAGGAGCTGATGGATAAACAACAATTCCTTTCCGAGAAGATCAAGGACAGAAAGATCCGATACAATTATCACGATG
This sequence comes from Oscillospiraceae bacterium, assembly GCA_015064135.1. Classification (GTDB taxonomy): domain Bacteria; phylum Bacillota; class Clostridia; order Oscillospirales; family CAG-272; genus UMGS1696. The sequence continues at coordinate 2,401 of SVSU01000051.1, read as the reverse complement.
CAAAGGTGTCCTTCCTCGAAGCGGTGTTCGCCAGAGGAGACCGCAGACTTTCCGCCGCCCTTCTTGAAGCGGCACGTCGCCATGTGCGCTTTGATGCATGGGAGGAGTATTTCGATTACGACGGCTGGATGGATATTTTTGCCTCCTGCGGCATCGACCCCTCTTTCTATGCCAACCGCACCATTCCCGACCGGGAAACCCTGCCCTGGGACATGATCGACTGCGGCGTGACAAAGGAATTCCTTCTTCGCGAAAGACATAAGGCGCAGGAAGCGGCGACCACACCCTCCTGTAAGGAAAAGTGCAGCGGATGCGGCGTGAACCGCCTTGTGGACAGCAAGTTCTGCCGCTGGTGCCCGGGTCATCCCGAAAGCTCCGACAGCTGCGGCGTGATCGCAGGCGAGGATGCACCCATTCCTCCTGTCCGTACAGCACCTGCCGGAACGGTGAAGGCAGTGAGAGAGGTGCGAATCCGTTTCAGAAAACACGGCCCCATGCTGTATATCTCCCACCTGGATCTTGCAAAAACCATGACCCGTGCCATTGTTCGCTCAGGGCTCCCTGTTTATTATACAGAAGGCTTTAACCCTATCCCGAAGCTGGTGTTTGCTACTCCCCTGTCTGTGGGATGCGGCGGCGAGAGGGAGATTCTCGACCTGCGTATGATGGAGCAGAGATCCAATGTTGCCATCCGCGATGCTCTCCGTGCCGTTATGCCCGAGGGGCTGGAGGTGAAGGAGGTCTACACACCGAAAAACAAGATAAAGGATATCGTGTGGGCTGAAAATGAGATCGTTTATTCCGGATGCACCGTTTCCATGGAGACGGCAGAGAGTATTGAGAGAATGTTTGCCTCCCCCGTGACAGTTATGAAACGCTCAAAGAGTGGGGAAAAGGAAACGGATATTACCACCCTCATCAAGTCAATCCGTGCGGAGATTATCAACGGAAACCTTCATATTATAGCAGTAACGTCCGCTGATAGTGCAAACTACCTCAACCCTGAGTATATCGCAAAAGCGGTTGAGGAAAAGTTTGGCGTTTCGGGAGAGAACGGAAGCCATATTATCGTCAGAAATAAACTGTTTCTCGCTGATGGGGAGACGGAAATTGTCTGATCAGGTTATGGTGTCAAAGGAGAAAGTTTCCAGTTTCGCTAAGTGTTCGATGGAGTCGAGGAGTTTTTGACGAGTGCTCATATACCCTGCCGCATCGCGAAAGAGATAGCGGTACTGCAGTTCGGAAAAGGTTTCGTCTATACGGTTGGCTTCCTCATGCCCTATAATAAAATGAATGGGCTTCTTTGCTGATTCCCAGAGATCGTAAAAAAACTTCGCGGAATTACGGAATTCGTCGGGGGAAATATCTTTGGAACGGTCAGTGATTTTTGGTAATGCACGGGCGGCTTGAGATAATTCTTCCGTCTTTTCCTTCAGATAAAAAACCGTGAAGCAGAGAATGCCCACAATAAGAACAAATACAATCAAAGCAAGAATGAAGGTTTTCATTTTTTGGACTCCTTTGTGACAAGATGTGTTTTTCCGCTGTCGTCAAGGGTGAAAAGAAAAACATCAGTTATGGAAGTATGCTGCGCCGAAAGTTCGCTTTTGAGCCATGAAACATCACGTCCCATAAGGGATAGGTTTTCCTCGACTATTTCGCCGTCAATGATAAGCTCGTGTGCGATTCCGCCGTCCACAGGTGTCAGGTTGAGCTCCGATGCCGAGGGCGGCGAGTTTTTTGCGGACAAAAATACGGAGAGTTTGCCGTTGTCCTCAAGAATGGCATATTTCACGGAGGAAATGTCGGGTGCGTTCTTCTGGCGGAGTTCTGACATCAATTCATCAATCTCTATCCGATTGTCGGCAAGGGCTTTAAAATTGATTTCGCCGTCCCGTATAAGAATGGTTGGAGCACCGTAAAGAAGTTTTTTCAGCAGATTGCTCTTTGTAAGGACGAAAGAAGTGATGACTTCAAGGGATAGAAGAAGAAAAATGGGAATCACGGCGTGAATAATAGGAAGGTTTTTGTTTGTGATGGGGCCGACGGCAAGCTCGGAAAGAAGAAGCGTGACGATAAGCTCGGATAACTGCAGCTCGCCGATTTGCCGCTTGCCCATGATGCGCATGGCAAACAGCAAAACAATATAAATAATGATAGTTCTTGCAAAAACAGAGATCATATTTACCTCTTTTTTTCTTAATATACCCCACTGAAAATGAAAAAATAAACGGGAGATGGTGGGGGAATAGGAAGAAAATAAGTTTTTTGGAAAATAATCAACTTTTTTTGGAAAAAGGTATTGACAAGAGTGGGGAGGATGTGATATAATGAACAGGCTTTCAACGAGAGGGCAAGCGTGAGAGGGGGAGGGTCGAGTAAAACCCGAAAAAACCTCGAA
>SVSU01000050.1 GCA_015064135.1 Oscillospiraceae bacterium | reverse complement strand
GAAGGCAAAGAGCCCCAGGACGTTGTATATCTGTACGCCATGACCGACGAACATTACGTTGAGATGGCGGATGTATGGTCGAGAATGGGACTTTCTCTGGCGGCGGACAGCCTCTGCCTCAACTGGATGGATATGCCACATATCAACTGGGATAAGCCCTGGTGGAACAAGGAAGCCAATGCCAACGGTCTCATCAACGGAAAGATGTTCAACATAACGGGCGAGATGGCAGTAACAGCTATGCAGTACACATGGGCACTGGCGTTCAATATGGATTTGATTAAGGATTACGGCTACTCCTCCGATGAACTGTATCAGACCGTTCTTGACGGGGAATGGACCCTTGATAAACTTATTGAAGTGGGCTCCTCTATTTACAGAGACACCAACGGAAACGGTCTTGAAGATTCGGGGGATATCTTCGGATTTGCCTCCTATACCAATATCGGAGCTGTCACCCCCGGTGTGTACGGAAACCGTTCCATGCCCTGGGTTCATGCCATCGGCGAGAACTTCTATACCATCAACGAGGATAAGACTTCCTTTGAGATTACGCTGGGCACGGAAAAGGTGTACAGCGCACTTGAAAAGCTCGTTAATTTCCACTACAATGTGGAGGGTACTATTGCGTATAACGAACAAGAGGATGATGCTGTTGCTCTGAACGACTTCTGCGACGGCAATGTAGCGATCTATCCTACCACATTCCAGTCCTGCTTCACCAGTTTTGCAAATCTGGGCTTCAATTACGGTATGCTGCCTTACCCGAAGTATGATACCGCACAGGAAAAATATTATACAGTTCCCTTTGAGTCATACAGTATCTACCAGATCCCCTGCACACTCCCCGAGGAAGATTTTGAGTTTGTGGGTGTGATTATGGAAGCGATGAACGCAGAATCCTGGAAGACGGTGTCTCCCACATTCTACGATGAGGCGATGAAGGGAAGATACTCCGTTGACCAGACAACGGCGGACATTCTTGACCTGATTATGGAAAGCCGAATCTTTGACTGGGGCTATCAGGTTGCCATTTTTGCCCCTGGCTATGCAAAGACTCCCTTCGTGTTCGCTTGTCAGATCATGGATAATAATATAGATCTTGCCTCTACCCTTGCGGCAAACTGGGATGCATCCCAGGAAGCACTTGACCTTTGCATTTCATTCTATGAGGATGATTATGTGAATCCCGCAGGCTAAAATGCCAAATTTCAGTTAAACACAAGTTTTGATAAAAATAAGGTGTACCGCAGTTTTGAATTGCAGTACACCTTGTTTTTATGCTGAGATTACTTTATAAACTTTGCCAGATAATCAGCGGATTTCTTGATGGAATCAAAGGGATCGCCGGGGCAGTAGTCCTGCTCGACAACGAAATACTTAACGCCTGCCTTTACAGCGGTTTCAAGCACGCCTTCCCACCAGATGCCGCCGCTGCCCACTTCTGTGATGAAGGGCCCTTCCGCATTTCTGCCCATTTCCTTCAGGTGGAGAATGTCGATTCTGCCCTCAAGCATTTCGATCCAGTGACGGATATCGCGTCCGCCGTGCTGGAGCCAGTATGTGTCGATAACGAAGGAGGTCTTTACGGGGTCGAGGCCTTCAACCAGCATATCCATAGCGGTCTTGCCGTTTTCAAGGATTTGGAATTCGTCGCTGTGGTGGTGGAAGGTAAACTTGAAGCCGTGGGGATAGATAATATCTGCCAGCTTGTTTGCTCTCTCAATGAAGGATTCAACCTGTTCAACGGTGTCGGTGTTGTAGCCGCCGATACCCATGTTTGTGGTGCCGAGGAGACGGTGGTGTTCCATTTCAAGCTCCGGATTTTCCGTCATGCGGTCGAAGCTGTCGTGGGTACCGCAGATCTCAATGCCTTCCTCACGGGCAATTCTGCCGAAATCCTCATAAGGAATGTCGCAGCCTGCGGTCTGAGCCACATCGTAGCCCAGTGCCTTCATTTTGCGGAAGCTGTCGCGGATGTCCTCCGCTGTTTTGAGTGAATCACGGATGGTCCAAAGCTGAAGTCCGATTTTGCTTATCATAATTATATCTCCTTTTCGGATAAAATTTATAAGATTTTGTAGATTCCGTCCCCTTCGCAGAGGATTTTTGTTTTGAAGAAGGCTTCGGATGCCTTTATCAGATAGGCGGTGTCCGCAGTGCCCCCCGTTTCATAGGCGGAATGCATGGAAAGCTGTGCCATGCCGATATCCACGGTGTTGAGGGATACCTGCGTATTGGAAATCGAGCCGAGAGTGGAGCCGCCTGCCATGTCACTGCGGTTAGCAAAGAGCTGGGTGGGGACATCGGCTCGACGGCAGATCTCCGTGAAAATGGCAGCCGATATGCCGTCCGTTGTATACTTCTGCGCCGCGTTTGACTTGATAACCACACCCTCATTCAGATGGGGCACGTTTTTTGCATCGGACAATTCGGGATGGTTCGGATGCTTTGCGTGTCCGTTGTCGGCGGAAACCATGAAGGAGGAGGGCAGTACACGGCGAAGGTCGGTGCCGAAGGATTCCGCAATACGGGAGAGTATATCGCAGAGGAAGGGAGACGCCGCACCCTGCTTGGTTGAACTGCCCGTTTCCTCGTTGTCGAAGGATGCGAATACGAGAATCGAAGAAAGTCCGCCGTCGGAGACAGCATTGAGGAATCCCGTAAGGGTTCCGTATAAGCACTGCCTGTTGTCAATGCCGGGGCAGGAGAAGAATTCATTGTCGGCACCCCACACAGATGCAGGCGTGCGGTTGTAAAGGAACAGGTCGGAGGAAACGATGGAATCCTCCGTCACACCTGCCGCATCTGCGATGATTTTCTTGAGAGTACCCTTGCCGTCGGCGGCGGAATAAAGTGGCATCATGTCAACGGCGGCATTGTAGGCAAATCCGCTGTTTATCGTTCGGTTCTGATGGATCGCAACGTTGGGAATGAGCACGAGATCGCGGTCAACCTTCACTGTTTTCGCCGTAAAAGCACCGCCCTCCGAGGTGATAACCCTGCCTGCTACGGAGAGGGGACGGTCAAGCCATGACGAGAAAATTCCGCCGCCGTAGGGCTCCGCATTCAGCTTGATGTATTTTCCGAAAGCATCGGTCTCACAGTCCGTTTTCAGCTTGAAGCAGGGCGCGTCCGTGTGGCTTGCCATAATCATAAAGGGGAGGTTTTCGGTGTCCTCGGGAAGAGCAAAGGCGATAATGGAGGACATATTCCGCGTAGTGTAATATTTCCCACCGGGGACAAGCACCCACGTTTCTCCCTCGCATAATTTGGTGAAGCCTGCCTCATCAAGTATTGATGCCGTGTTTTCCACCGCATGAAACGCTGTGGGCGATGCCTCAATAAAATCAATGAGGTTTGCAGTAATTTTCAAATTCTCACTGTTCATAATGATACCTCACAGTATAAAAGTTTTTGGTGGAGTTTGGGGGAACTTTTTTCAAAAAGGTCCCTCATCGTTTCCCTTTCCTCAAAAGGGGTCTCCGTTAAAAAACTTCAAAAATGCATCCGCCGCCGCAGTTCCCCCACGTCCGTCGGGGTGATCGCCGTATTGGCAGAGACCGCCGAGATCGGGAGATGCGTCAAAGACTTTTTCGATATCGAAAAGGCGCAGGTTGTGTTTTGCGGCGAGTCGGGGAATGGCGCGGTTGACGATTCGCCACTGCTCCGTTTTCATTTTATCAAGGGGGAAGGGGGGAACCGTATTGAGGATGACCTCTACCCCAGCCTCCGTGAGAAGGCGGATCAGTGTTTCCTCCGTTTCGAGGAATTCCACCGCCGTGTCGCCCCTGCCTCTGCCGTATGAGCCCGATTCCAGATCGTTGACACCGTAGGTGAGAACGGCAATATCGCATTGCTTTGCCTTGTGGAGCCACGCACCGTCCGATGCCGCATCGGAGCCTCTGCCGAAGCCCAGCCCCAGGTTCCATACAGCGTAATCATCGGATAATGCCCTCGCGATTTTTGCGACCCACATTCCGTATTCGTTGATTCCCGTTCCGCACCCCTGCGTAATGGAGTCGCCGAGAAAGGCTATCCTCTTTTTCACTGTCCTCTCGCAGCCGAACAGGGCAGGAAAAGGACAGTCTGTGCCGTACCTCCATCCATCACCCCAGTCGCAGAACACAGGCACCTGGCTGTCGGGGGTGAATGGGATGCCGTCCCCCTCAATTTCCCACTCCCACACAAGGTATGAGCCCTCGTCAACGGAGAATGTTACGGGATCGCTCCAGAAACGCTCATCGGGAGATACGTTTTTTTCTCCCTTTCCGTCGAAGGTCACGTTTTCTGTGTTTGTCACGGGAGACGCTGCCCTCAGCACCTCAGAGGCTTTGTCACAGCCTCTGTCGGGGGCGGTTGAAACCGTGGCGGAAAGGATACGCCAGCATCCCCCCGGTTTGTTCCGCCATGCTACCTCTCCCCTTGGATTAAAGGTGCTGTCTACGGTGTTTGAGAAGTAGAAACGCCATGTAAATTCCCCGCAGACCGTGGGGCGAAGGTATGCCCTCGCCTTCAGTCGGGTGGGTTTGCCTGCCTCAAGAATGCAGTTGTTTCCTGTGCCGATGGGGATGTTTGATACATATTGCCTGAACATAGTGTTACCAACTTTTTTTATTCCGCTTCGGAGATCCAGATCATTTCCGAGCCGCTTTCCCCTTCAATGATCACGGTGAGACCATTTGTCATAAGTTCACTGCCGAGCACTTCACAGTTCTGCTCCGGTCTGTCCTCAAAGGTCAGCTTGTACATCGTATCCGCTTCAAGACCACGGAGATAAACGGTTTTTTCAGGCCCTTCCGTGTCCGTGGGCTTCCACAGCATGACGAGACCCTTGATAACATTCTCGGAATCCGCGTCAATGTACTGGAGCCCGTCCCAGTGAATACCGTCGGGACGGGGGAGGATGTGATAAAGATCCCCATGGCGGATGAGAGGCTTCATGATCTTGTTGTAAACTTCATTGACGTAGTAGGGCCAGTAGGAGATATCCTCCTCCGTGGTGCCGTTCCAGTTGCTCAGCATAACACCGCCCGTCAGTGTACAGCGGAAGCCGTAGAGATAGTCGCCGATTCCTGCATAGTAAGGTGAACCGGGGGTGTAGGTAAGGGCATTGCAGGGAAGCTGAAGCTGTGCGGGGTGGATGCAGTAGGAGGAATCGTAGAAGGTCATATGGAGAGACATGAAGTCGGCGGAGTCGTCGCAGTTGATGACGGAAGCCTTTGTCATGGTGAAGGGATCCTTCATGGAGCCGCCCGAGCTGCAGGATTCGTAACGGAAGCCGTCAATATTTTCGATGAGATGGTCCACCAGCTCTCCGAAGCCCACGGTGCACCAGTACTGCACGTCATTGCCGAATGCAAAGTGACGGTTTTCCTGATCCGATTCGCGGCAAATGGGCTCAAAGTCGGAGCGCCATGTGTTGACACCGGTTTCCTTGAAGAAGTTGTACAGATAATCCTTATAGAATTCCACGCACTCCTCATTTCCGAGGTCGGCGGAGTCACCGACACCTGTGATACAGATGTTGGAGAACCACTCGGGTCGTCCGAATTCACCCACTGAGGTGGGAACACCTTCGCGGTCAAGCTCCGTGTCCTTCAAAAGCACATAAGTTGTCACATTAACGCCTGCTTCCTTTGCTTTTGCCACAAATTCCGCAAGAGTGGAGGCGCCAACGGACTGCATGATATCGAGATAAGCGCTGTTGTGTACCTCAAGAAGCCCTTCGTTGGTGCGCCACATTCCCGTGACGATCTCATCCGACCACCAGCCGTAGTCCCATTTGATCTGCTGGATGCCGTACTGTGCCACGGAAATGCCGAGCTGCATATCCTGCTGAGTCAGGGGCTCGTTTTCATCCTCAAACATATTGTCGGGAGCTTTGTAACGGAGGAACCAGTGCTTGTAAATGTTGGAGCCTGTGTCCACATCCCCGTCATACGCGCCCAGATATACCGAGGGCATATAGAGGGAGTCTCCTTCGGGAAGATTGGTGTAGAAGGAGCCGTCGTCAAGACAAACGGAAAGCAGTGCACCGCCCTCCCCTGTTCCGCGGGCAGTCAGGGTGCCGTTTGACCATTCGAGAACGTAATATACTCCGCTGTCGCCCCAGTCCACATAGATCATGGGAATGAAGCCGCCCGCGTTAAAATTCTGATGTGTACTCACATAAGCGGTATCCTCAATGCCTTTTAAAAGCGTGGTTTCATAGATGCCCGAGCCGTCAAAATATGTGCCGCGCACGTTCCAACCCTCCGCTACACCGCTTTCTTTGTCGAATGTCATGGTGACAGGGTCACCGTTTCCGCTGACGGATACGGTGAAATAATCGTTGGGAGTACAGAGTAAGGTTCCCTCTGTTTTGTTGTCGATATATGCGAAGAACTCAAAGGGGCCTGCCATAAGGGGACGCTCCACTACAAAAAGGCGATAGAACACCTCCATGTCGGCATCCTTGAAGGTGAAGATATATCCCTTTCCCTCGTCATCGTCTGTGTATTCTTCATACCCCACATAGCACCATTTGAAATCCTTGTCCCCATCGGAGACAGAGTTTTCGGCATCCTTGTAGGTGCAGTATGTCTGAGGGAGCGCAAAGGGCACTGCGGAGGAGACCTTTTCCACACCGCTTTCGGTTTTCAGTGAGGTGATATAAAGGCTGTCCTCGATGAGCTCCATTTTCATGGAGGTGGTCAGAGATTGAAAGGTAAAAGATGTCATATCGTTTTTCGGACCGTCCTTTTCTATAGTTTCGGTTTCCGCAAAGTCGCTTTGAAGGGTTTCTGATGTTTCGCTGCCTCCCTTATCACAGGAGGAAAGGAATAGGGAACCGCAGATAAGTGCGGCGAGGAGGAGGGAAACTGTAATTTTTTTCATATCTTTTTCAATTCTCCTTTGTTTTTGCTTCTGTTTCCGCAATCAGCCTGTCCATGACCTCAGCCGCACAACGGACAAAAGCGGCACAGGGGCGTTCCTTGTAATACTGCTCCGTTCTCGCCTCAGGGGTGGGGCTCGTGTCTTTTTTCAGTGATGCGATAAGCTCGCGGCAGATGATGGAGCCGTGTTCGGCTTTGAATTCGTCAGCCAGTGCCTGAATGCGCTTGTAATGCTCCGCCTTGGCACCGCCTTCTCCCGTGTCACCATAGCCGTACAGAAGTCCTGTCACCATGAACATGGCAGAGACTGCACCGCAGACTTCTCTCATTCTGCCCATACCGCCGCCGAAGGAGGATGACAGCTTCATGGCGGTTTCAAAATCCATTCCCGTTACATCGCAAAATGCACCGAATACCGCCTGCGCACAGTTGTAATCAGCCAAAAACAGCTCCACTGCACGCTCGGCATGACTTTTTTTGTTTTCCATATGAATCCCCTTTTTATGTACTTATTTTTCAGAAATTCTTCCGTCTTTGTATGCTTCAAGCAGGTCTTTCAATTCTTCGATTCGCAGAAGCAGTTCCTCACCGAAGTCGGTGTCAGCAATGTTTACGCGCTTTTCCATGTTTACCGCCACACTGACCGTGGGAGTAATGCGGTTTCCGTCGTAGACCTTGTGTTCCGCCAAAAGAATGCTGTGTGAATTGTAGATCAACGTATATCCGGCGATGCCCGTTTTGCTTCGGTAAGCCTTTGAAATTCCGCCGTCGATGACAAAGAGCCTGCCCCCTGCTTTGATGGGGCTTTGCCCTTCCTTGAGCAGTACGGGAACATGACCGTTTATAATATGTCCGCAGCTTCCGTCGAGTCCGAATTCTTCAAGTATCTTTCTGCAGACATCCTCTCTGTCGTTGACACGGTAATAGGGAGCATAATTTTCCTTGAACTTGTCGCCTTCACAGAGCAGTGTTCGCTCGAAAAATGCCATTTTGTCCTTGCCGTACAGGGGAGAGTCCTCGCCGCACCAGAGATACCACATATAGTCTGAGGCTTCCTCTTGCTCAGGGGAGCCGAAGGGAGCAAAATACGCCCGATTTACCGCAATACCGATTCGGTCAAGGAGGGCTTTTCCGTGGTATTTTTTCCCTTCTTCACCGCGGAAGGGGAGCTCGATCTCCTTGAAATCACCTTCCTCTGTCATGGGAACAGAGCCGTGAAAGAGGAGATTGCCGTTTACGGTTTTGTACATGGAGCCTCTTGCATAGAGGAATCGGATGTGATTGTTCAGCACGGGGCTGTGATGGAAGCTCATCTGCAGAATGCGGATCAGTTCACATTCCCTTTCTGTCAGCTTCAGGGGATCATCCGGGTCAACAGTGGGAAAGTATGTATCTCTTAAATGGTAGGTTTCCCCGTCGATCTCCACCGTACCGCTTCGGAAATCCGTTTTTTCAAAGAGACGGCGGCTTTCCATGCGGTATTCGGGGTGCTTTTTCATAAGCTGCCCTTCCAGCTTAAACTGGATCACCGCAATGGCTTTGTGCATTTTCGCCGTCAGGGAGCCGTCAATGCTGTCATAAACCACTTCATCCAGAGTTTTCGGGTAAAAATGGGTGCAGGGGTCATCTCCGTATACTTCATTGGCAAAGACGGACAGGGGGCGAAGATTTAAGCCGTAGCCGTCCTCCAGCACATCGAAGCTGTTGTAGCCGAGGGCGATGCGGATGACATTTGCCACAAGGGCGGGGTTTCCTGCCGCTGCCCCCATCCATGAAATGTCGTGATTGCCCCATTGAATATCGATGTGATCGATGCGGATAAGCTCTTCCATTATCCGGTCGGCACGGGGACCGCGGTCGAAAATGTCACCGATAATATGAAGCTGGTCCACCGTCAGATTACGGATCAGGTCACATACAGCCACGATGAAATCTTCGGCAGCGCCCGTCGTGATAATGGCATCTATGATGGTGTCGTAATAGAAATCCTTGTTGATGTCGGAGGTCACGTTCAGAAGCTCATCCAGAATATACCCGAAATTCTGCGGCATCTTTTCGCGGATCCTTGTACGGGTGTATTTTGCCGAAACCGACTCACAGACCAGAATGAGGCGATAAATGCTTATCCTGCGCCATTCGTCGGTCAGCGCGCCCTGTCGCCGCAGACGTTTGATCTCCTCCTCGGGATAGTAAATAAGAGAGGCAAGATCTTCGCGGTCATCGGAGGAAATGCTTTTGTCGAAGATCAGGTCGATTTTGGAACGGATCATACCCGATGCACTTCGGAGAAGGCGAAGGAAGGATTCGTACTCACCGTGAAGATCACTGAAGAAATATTCCGTTCCTTTGGGAAGGCTTCTGCGCGCTGTAAGATTGATGATCTCTCCTGCCGCAGCTTCAGCATTCGGATAGTCTCGGGCGAGAAGTTTGAGATATCGCATATCGGCTGTGTGACTGTGTTTCATTTGCGCCTCCGTTTTTCAATCTGACCTTATTATATAGTATTATATAATAATCCCGTGAATTTTTCAAGATAAATCCACGGGATGTTTGAGAAAGAATTTATTCGGCGGGATCAATGGTAAGATCATAGAAGCGGCAAAGGCCTTCGCAGCCTGTAATACCCAGGTGGAAGGATTCAAACATATCCTCTGCGCGAAGATGGAATTTCATTCCCTCCAGTTCAATATCGAGGTAATTCTCGCGGAATTCCACGGAGATGGTGTGGATCTCGTTTTCCGCAACGGGGAATTCGGCGCCGAGACGCTTGTGCCATGTAACGGTGCCGTCCTCCTTTCGCCAGAGCCGCCATACGTTGATTCCGTTTTTGTAAAGCACTACCTCAAAGTAGTTGCCGTAGCGAAGATGACCGTCCTCACACATATCAAGGGTGTCGGGGATGACAAAGAGAGGTGCGGCATTCCCGTTGAAGGAACAGCGAGTGGTGATTTTTGTGCCTGCGGTGAATTTTTCCTTTGTCACAAGGGACAGGTAGTCATATCCGTCGTTCATGGACGGGTTTTTGCCGTTTTCGATGCAGTCATCCCTCTGAACAAACTTGTTTGTGTCGGGGAAACGATAGGTGTAGGCGTGGGGAAGGTCGGTTTCGGACCATGCGTTTCTTGAAAAATTGATATTCATGATGGGTTATCCTTTACTTTTTAAGAATTATCCATAGAGCAGGCTTGAGGGAATTAAGAACGTATACGGAGCCGTCACTATGGCAAAGGTCAGTGCCATGGGTAAACGGAGCTTATGCTCGGATTTGCGGAATGTAAGGAAATAATTCAGCAAAAAAATCAAAACGGTGGAAATGAGCAGGGCAGGTACGGTCAGGTGTGGCTCATCCCCCATGCTTCCGACCTCAAAACCGATCATCATAATGAGCATATAAGCGGAGCCCACAATGTCGGAGAGCATTCCGAAGGCAAAGATTTTGAAGATGTGCGTGAGGAAGAAATGTTTTTTGTGCTCGATTTTGAATATTAGCATCAGAATCAGCAGAACGAGGCTGTCGATGAGGAAATTCCCCGGAATGACAACAAACCAGAACTGAGGAAGCAGAAGGAGCATCCAGAAGGGGAATAGGACGTTGCGGAGTTTGATGGTGGGCTTCATATGTACCTCATGTTGTGGGGGATCATTGAAATAATTATAGCACAGGTTTGCATGGAATACAATGGGGAGAGGAGAATTTTTGAGGACCTTTGGCAGACGGCGCAATTCTTTACATTTTTTCTGATTATGTTACTTCAGCATCACATGGGGTATCAATGCACCACCGCACAAAAAGTGCCCGAAAACACAACGATCTCCGAGCACTTGTATGCATTGGTTTGAGTTTATTGTATCAAAAGGGGACAGCCAAAATCATTTATACCATTCAGCTGATATTTCAGATATTTTTTCTTCGGGAAGCTGCTCGACGGAAACATTTGCAATTCCGTTTTTCACGGAAATATCAATCTGAAGGTCAAAATCCAGGTAATAAACGGTACGTTGATAATCTGTAGGAACAGCCGCGTTGACATATTCAATAAGGGCATTGCCTGCTTGTATTGCAAAGTCGTCTTTTTCAGCCCCGATGTGGATCGCTCCTATGCCGTAAACGTTCAATACAACAGAACGACCATCTTCCGCAGTGGCGCGAATGTAATAATTAAATGAATTTTCATAGTCTTCGGACATAGCGGCAGGGGTACCAAAAACGGTGAGCAGTTTTCCTTCAACGATTGCTGCATCTGCTGCCTCTATTGTCCCTTCAAAATCCATCAAATATGAGCCGCCGGTATATTGGGAGCTGTCAACTGATTCAAAAGTAAATTTCATGATTCCATCCTCCATGTTGTTGGATTGTGTACAATCTGCATATTACTCCCACTCGCTTACGAGTTCTTTCCCACAGTTACTTTTCGCCTTGTTTTTTGCTAATTTCCGTGAGATTTCTCTCGTTTTGCTTCATTTTTCTCTGTATTCTCTGTGTTCTCAGCCCGTTTGGTACTGTTTTGGTATCAAAGTTTGGTATCAATTTTCTGAAAAATCGGTGGAGAAAAAAACCGTTATTCTTTTTCAGTAAGTGATACTTGGCTCTGCCCTACATTTCAACTGGCTTTGATGTTTGGATACAAAGGTGGATGTAAAGGTCGTGCTCCTTGATGGAGCATTTATATTATAACAGAAAAATGTGAACAATTCAACGATGCCCTTAAAAGGTTATTCTGCAATTACCTTTATACTTGTTAATTACCAGCAGAGTCTTCGTATATAAAGTCCCATACGCAGTTCATTTTGTCAACTTGGACACACTTTCTAATATTTTTCAGAATCTCTCGCACATCCGCTTGTTGCTCATCGGTAATGAGGTAGCAAATAGAATTATCACAGAGTTTCAAGGTGATTTTTCGCTGGTCATCTGCAATAAAAGTCAAAGATTTTTGTATAGCCCTAGAACCCTTTGCTGAATATGGCCCCATCAAAACCATGATATTACCAAGAGAAAAATCGTTTCCATATAACTTACACCTAAATGTACCTTTGTGAAAAATGTAAACTGGCTTATTAGTTAATGAACGTAATCCGATTTTCATTAGTTGCTTTTTATCTGTAGAATACGTATCAAATCCAGGAATGGCTCTAAATTCTTTTGTATAACCACGTTCAATCAAGTCATGCAGAATATCTACTTTTCCAGATTCTGCTGTATCTTTGGGACATTGAAAGAGGACATCATATGTCTTCTCAATTTTTCGCAGTTTTGTTAAAAATTCAACTCCTTCGTCATCAATCGCTTCATCAAAGGTAATGTTATCGCCTGAGAGAAATACATCGCCGGCTGTATTCATTATTTTAAACGAAGATCCATTTTGAGCCTTTGTGGCATAATTAAAAAATCTAAATACAGTTTCTCGTGTGAGCAATGCCTCAACGCTATTTTCTTTTATAGTCGCTATAGATATGCTTACTTTTGATGTGCCGGGTTTATCGGTTGGGCCAATGCATGTTATATCCAGATTCCGGCAGACATCCTCGGCGTTGCTTAACAGGGCAGTATTGTCATCTCTAATAAATACAGAAACGCATTTTAAGGGAATCGCCATTCTTTGATCATCATATGCAAAGACTAATTCAAAATCAGACCTACACTCAATTTGTGGCTGATCAGCAGTAATGTTGTTGCAAGCGGAAGGAAGTTCTTTTCTTTGATTGTGATGCCAACCGTTTTCAACAGAGTAAATAAATGGGTATAAACAAACTTCTCTTTCTTTTCCTTCTGGCCAATGATTTGGAATAATCACCATTGAATACGAATTTGCGTGATCATCAGAATAGTATGCTGCACCACCGGTCAGCATTTCAGCACCACCTATTTGCTTATAAAGCACAGGGATACCACCGGTCTCGGTATGCCCGCAAAGCACCAAATCCACATAGCGTCTCAATAGCGGCAAAGTTGCATATCTTTGATCATACTCACAGATTTCTTGTGTATGCAAAAATCTTTCTGCATGATGGAAAAGAGCAACGGTATAGTAATTTCTCGTTGATCCAATAATCCCGTACTCCAACAACGATCTTATCTGTGCTTGTCCTATGAGCATTTGATCGTCGGGGTAATTCTTCACAAACGACATTAGAGCTGTATTGAATGAAACAATGCGAAATACTTCACCACTTAGCAAGCGAACATCTTTATAGCCGATTGCATAGCTGCTTTCCCATTTGTCCTGTCTTGGATAATGATAGGGTATTACACCTAACGCTTCGCAGAATTTTTCATAATTGTAAAGCGGGGCTTCCATTAGATGAACCTTATCATATTGGTATAGCTGATCTATCGTATCAATATCTTTGTGGCTCACTTCTGTTTGATAGTTTCCATACGCGCGATTAACATCGTGGTTTCCCGGGCAAAATGTAAGGTTTGAACCCGAGAGCTTTGTTACATTTAATAACTCTCTAAACCACAACAAAGCTTCATCAAAATCAACTTTTCTGCCATACCACGCCATATCTCCCGTTACAATGATGTGATCAGGCTTTATTGAACTGTTTCCTATTGAAATCAGAAGCTCTTGCAAAATCTGCTTTTTGTTTTGAAATTCACCATTGACTTTATATTCTGGGTTATCTCTCCCAAAGTGCATGTCGGATAAATGTAATATAACCATGCTTATTCCTATTCCGTGTTAAACGCAAATCAACAATGCTACTGCGTTAACGCTTAATTTTCTCCATATAGTATCTTATAAAACGCTTCTAACTCATTAATTACCATCTGCGTAATTGTATGTCCTAAGAAATTATTCTTATTAACACCCTGTTCAGCAAGAGCACAGAATAGCTTTTCACTAAAGCTATGTGTCTGATTTTTCTTTATGAATTCTTCTAAAGGAACTACTGCAAGTCTGTCTTTATCACAAAGCTGGTAAACAATAAAAGCTACACTCATTCTGAAACGAAGGGTAACTATATGTTCCAGGTCCAACATATTTTCCGATAACAATGAGATGTAATGAAGCGAAACAGGATACCTAATATATGGGATACAACCGTATTCTACGCAAGATACAATAACATCAATCGCTTGTTGAATGCATCCAAATACAAGCATGAAGAAATTATGCGAGTCAGATTGGGCAGGATCTACCATGTATTGTGTCCCAGCCAAAGCAACTCTGAAGCGTTCTTCAAATGGTAGCGTTGCATCGTCATCTTCTGAAAACATGACCAATCTTCCAATATCGTCACGGGCAAATCGCATGATATCAGCAATGCTATCACACTTTGTAAAGTAATCGCTCAGGCTGTTGATGCCATTAAAAAGACTAACAAAAGCTTGTTCCCCGACTTTGTAGAGTGAATTATGGTCATTTGATTGGTTAAGAAGCCTCAACGGTAATATGAGAATTTCTTCATGAACGTTTTCTAATAGCTTCAGATTATCTTCCACCGTCACTCTAATTTGCTCATACAGAAATTCGGCGTCTTTGCCGTCTGGCATTTTGCTTCGTATTTCCGAATACTTGCTCAAAGGATCATCGAGAATATGCTTGTCTCCCATTAGTAAAAAAGGCAAGTGTTCGTTATCTTCAAAATCCATGAATGTAGCAGCTGTGAAAACATAACTGTTTTCACTTGGAAACCAAGCCCTTAGATACAGCTGGATTTCCTCAATATGACGCATCCAAAACAAATTGATTTCATCCAGTGCTTCCGGCGAATGGCAGTTTTTTAGTTTTGGCAACAAAGCTGCGAGCAATTCCATGTATTCAGTTTGGATTAAATGGATCTTATTCAGCAATAGGTTTGATTTCAAAGTTCATTACCTCATTTAACAACTGTTCCGGGATACCATAGATCTCGTTCAAAAAAGATACCGTTTTGTTCATGACCATAATACAGTCTGGCAGAACCGTCTTCAATCTGGTTTCATCCTCAACATCTGGAACACAATGGTATTTGTGCGCCGGGTTATTGCATTTTAGTAGAGAAGATTCACGAATAGCTCCCCACAGTCCGTGTTCAAAA